>JAGFIY010000075.1 GCA_024103215.1 Melioribacteraceae bacterium
TTAAAGACTTTCAAAGGCATTGCCCAATCTCACAATGCAAAAATTAGAGCTGTTGCTACAAGCGCCGTGCGAGAAGCTTCCAACAAAAACGATTTCCTAAAAAAAGTTAAAGAACAAACCGGAATTGATACCGAAATAATAAGCGGTCACGAAGAAGCAAGATTGATCTATCTTGGTGCACTAAGAGCGCTTCCAATTTATGATAAAACAATTTTGCTGATAGATATCGGAGGCGGCAGCACTGAATTTTTAGTGGCAAAGGAGGGAGTGGTTCTTTACTCAAACAGTTTGAAAATTGGTGCTGTTAGATTGACAAACAAATTCTTTCCCGAAGGGAGAATTACAAAATCAGCAATTAACGATACTCAAACTTATGCTGAGGGAATGATATACCCGGTGTTTCGCGATTTACAAAAATTTGAAATCGAAAAAGTTGTAGGAACCTCTGGTACAATTATGGCTTGCGGAAATATGATAGCAGCACAAAAGGGTGAAGTGAAATCATCACCGACCATCCTAAACAATTTTGAATTTTCTAACAATCAATTGAGAAGCATCAAAAAAAATGTATTGAATTTCAAGACCACGAACGAAAGGAAGAGTTTACCAGGCCTTGATAGCAAACGTGCGGATATTATTCCAGCCGGAGTAATTCTTTTGAGTACCATCTTCGAAATGCTTGAAATTCAATCTTTGGTTATTTCCGGATTTGCTCTGCGTGAAGGAATTGTAATAGATTCAATACAGAAGTTAAACCCCAATCTAATCGATTCTAAAGTGAAAAATGTTAGAAAAGAATCTGTTCTTTCCTTAGCTGCAAATTGCAGATACGATCAAAAGCATTGCGAGCATGTAAGCAGATTAGCTCTTAAAATTTTTGATCAATTGAAATTTTTTCACAATCTTGATGAAAATTGCAGAGAATATTTAGAAGCTGCGGCTCTTCTGCACGATATCGGGTATCACATTGCGCATTCTAAGCACCATCGCCATTCACAGTATATAATTCAAAATAGTGAGCTGCTGGGATTTAATGAAAACGAAATTCAGATAATTGCAAACGTTGCGAGATATCATAGAAAAAGTCATCCTAAAAGCAGACATCCGCAGTACGAAGATTTAGATCAGCATTCAAAATCTATAGTTAATAAATTATCGGCAATACTGAGACTTGCTGATTCTTTGGACAGGACTCATCAAGGGATCGTAAGCAATATCGAATTAAAGGTGTATGATAATAAAGTGGACTTAATTCTCCATGGTTTGAAAGAGCTTCCAGAAATTGAAACATGGAGCTTCAACAGACGAAAATCATTGTTTGAAGAAACTTTCAATACGAAAGTAAAGCTGATTGCTAATAATTGATAAATATTCATTTTTGATTTTAGGAACACCCCTCTTTATATTTAAAACTTCGAAAAAAATTAAAAAGTAGGCTTATGGTATTAATTAAACATTTGAGTGAGTATGTCGGCAAGGAAGTCACCATAAAAGGTTGGCTTTACAATAAAAGAAGCAGCGGCAAGGTAAAATTTTTAATAGTTCGGGACGGAACCGGAATGCTGCAATGCGTGGTTTTTAAAGGAAATGTAAGCGAAGAGGTTTTCGAACTAAGTGGAAATGTAGGTCAGGAAGCTTCAGTTGAGATCATCGGAAAAGTAAAAGAAGAGCCCAGAGCAGTCGGCGGTTACGAACTTGACTGCACGGATGTTAAATTAATAGGCGAATCAAATGATTATCCAATTACTCCGAAAGAGCACGGTATTGAATTTTTAATGGATCACCGTCATTTATGGCTTCGTTCGAAAAGACAGACTGCAATTCTAAAAGTTAGACACAGAGTAATAAAAGCGATCCGTGACTTTTTTGACTCACGTGATTTCACCCTTTTCGATCCTCCCATAATTACTCCCAACGCTTGCGAGGGAACTTCGACACTTTTCGAAACGGAATATTTCGATCTCGGTCCTGCTTATCTTACTCAATCCGGTCAACTCTATGCTGAAGCCGGGGCTATGGCACTTGGAAGAGTTTATACTTTTGGCCCAACTTTCAGGGCTGAAAAATCAAAGACAAGAAGGCACTTAACAGAATTTTGGATGGTTGAGCCTGAGGTTGCGTTCAATGATCTTGATGACAATATGGATCTTGCGGAAGAATTTCTTGAGTATGTTGTCCAGACAACAATAAATGATTGTGTGGAAGAACTTGAGGTGCTAGAACGTGATACTACATCACTTAAAAGAGTTAAACGACCTTTCCCTCGTGTTTCTTACAGCGAGGCTGTAGAAATTCTTAAACGTAAAGGACATGAATTTGAATGGGGAAATGATTTTGGTGGAGCTGATGAAACAATTATCTCCGAGGAATTTGACCGTCCTGTTATGGTTCATAGATATCCGGCAGAGGTTAAGGCATTTTATATGAAACGTGATCCTGAAAATCCTAAACTTGCACTCGCAGTTGATGTTTTAGCGCCCGAAGGTTATGGTGAAATAGTTGGCGGCAGCCAAAGGGAAGATAATCTCGATCTTCTGATCGAAAGAATAAAAGAGCATAATCTGCCCCAAGAATTTTTTGAGTGGTATCTTGATTTAAGAAGATATGGATCGGTACCTCATTCGGGATTTGGCTTGGGATTGGAACGAACAGTTAGCTGGATATGTGGGCTTGAGCATCTGCGCGAAGCTATTCCTTTCCCGCGAATGATTTACAGAAATACACCATAATTATATATACAGCATTTTAGGAAAAATATGAAACGAATTCATGTTCTGATTATACTGGTATTGATCGCCGGTTCTTTATTTAATGTAGCTGCCGAAACTGTTGATGCCAATGCGGCAGTTCTTCCTGCTGCCTCCGAAACTGAAATTGCCGGTGAACATACGCTACCTTCTCCTTATATGGTAATTCCGTTCGTAGTTCTATTGTTGATGATTGCAACAGGGCCTTTATTCTATCATCACTTTTGGGAGCATAACTATCCTAAGGTATCGATTTTTCTTGGTTTGATAACAACTGTGTACTATTTGACGGTACTTAATGATACGCACAGTTTAATGCATACCCTTGCGGAATATCTTTCATTCATTGCGCTTTTATCCTCGCTGTTTTTTGCAGCCGGGGGGATATTCATAAATGTAGATAGAAAATCTACACCAATGCTTAATGTTATTCTATTATTTTTCGGATCAATAATTGCGAACATAATAGGCACTACTGGCGCTTCTATGCTATTGATAAGACCCTTCATTAAGATCAATAAAAATCGAATTAAACCTTATCATATAATATTCTTTATCTTCCTTGTAAGCAATATTGGCGGGGCATTAACACCAATTGGTGATCCACCTCTATTTCTTGGATTTCTTAGGGGTGTCGAATTCTTTTGGTTTATCTCAAATGTTTGGTATATATGGCTTCCGACTGTATTGGTTATTCTAGTGATCTTTTATATAAGGGACAGAGCAAATAAAGACGGACAAGATCAACTGCAGGAATATTCAGGAAAGATCGAATTCAAAGGGAGCAAAAACTTATTATATCTTCTAATAATTTTGATTTCCATTTTTATTGATCCCGGTGTTATGAGCTGGGTCCCGTCACTTTCGCCTCTTCCATTCGGAATAAGAGAAATCATAATGTTCTCAGTGGTTATTATTTCTTTTAAAACTTCTGATAAGGAAATATTGAAGAAAAACGAATTTGATGTTGAACCGATTAGGGAAGTTGCTTTTTTGTTTATTGGAATTTTTGCAACGATGATTCCTGCACTTCAATTAATTGCTCACGAAGCAAACGTTTTAGGAGAACAGTTAAATTCTGGAATATTTTATTGGTCAACGGGGCTACTTTCAGGATTTTTAGATAATGCACCAACTTACTTAAATTTCCTCAGTGCCTCGATGGGTAAGTTCGGATTGAACGTAAACGATAAATTGGAAGTTGCTGAATTCATGAGCAATCATGCTCTCTATCTTCAAGCTATTTCAGTTGCTGCTGTATTTTTCGGTGCAATGACGTATATTGGGAACGGCCCTAATTTTATGGTTAAATCAATCTGCGAGCGAGCCGGTATCAAAATGCCTAGTTTCTTCGCTTATCTGGTCAAATACTCTATTCCAATTCTAATTCCTGTATTCGTAGTTGTTTGGTTTGTATTTTATTTTGGGAGAGGTTAATTATGTCAATCTTATCAAAACTGCAAGATGAAAAGCTGAAAGGTCTCGTTTACGGCAATAGAATTATTCTTCCGTTTGAATGTGAAATTTTAAAGATTGTTATCGACACAAAAATATTGACGGATTTTAGTCCAGCTAACCGCGATGCATTGTGCCAGTCCAGACACGGCTATACAGATATTTATTTCCTCGATTACAAAGATCTACCTCAGCAGCTTTCGGATTATGAACTTATTAAAATTATAGTTGTAGAAAGAGGAAAGGATTTATTCGATTTTAACAATCATATTCAGTTAGGTGTCCGAATTGTTAATGGACATGTTACTGAAATCGAAAAATTATCCGAAGATTCATTATTTGTGGAATAGATATGATACCATTATTTACATCGGAACAGGTTAGATCGGCTGATAAGTTTGCAATTGAAACCCTAAAAATCCCAAGCATTGTTCTGATGGAAAATGCTTCATTGAATATTTACAAGGCCGTTCGTAAAAATTTCCTCGATCTTAACGAATTTCAGCCGATTGGCATTTTATGCGGTAAAGGAAATAACGGGGGAGACGGTTTAGCTCTTGCACGTCATTTCATCAATAACGGGTTTGATGTTGTTGTTCTGATTTTAACAGAGAGCAAAAATCTTCCTCACGATGCAAAAACTAATTTTAATATTCTTAATGAATTAATAAAGTTTTCAGAGTCATCAAGAATATTGCAATACAAGACAAAAAAAGATCTTAAAAATTTGGCTAATTGCCAATTGATAGTTGATGCATTGCTCGGAACCGGAACGAAAGGCAAACTTAGATCTCCATATTCAGAGATAATTAATTATGTAAATGGATTAAATGGGTATAAGGTTGCTGTTGACATTCCTTCGGGATTAAATGCGGATACCGGCAGTGGAGAAGTTATTTTTGATGCTGATCTTACTGTAAGTCTAGCCGATTTTAAACGAGGTTTGTTTTTTGAAAAGGGATATAAACATTCCGGCGAAGTTGTTGTTGGTTCGATTGGAATGGGAAATACATATTTTGATGAACTAAATACAGAGGATTATTTAATTGAACCTGAAGATTGCCTTGAAGCATTTTCTTTGAGAGATACAGATCTTCACAAATATTCTTCAGGTAAAGTGCTTACGATAGCTGGTTCGGGAAATTTGCCCGGCGCTGCTTTTCTTGCCTCTGAAGCTGTGCTAAAAGTCGGAGCCGGTGCTTCTATCCTTGCATTTCCAAAGTCGATAAAGTCGGTTGCACAATCCAGGCTAAAATCAGTAGTGGTTCATCCGTATGAGGATGCAAACCGTGAACATTTATCATTTGCAAATGTTGAAGAACTTCTTCCCAGAGTGGAGTGGGCAGATGTAATTTCAATAGGAAGCGGTTTGGGAAGAGATAACGAGACATTAAAAGCAGTTCGAGCGATAATTTCAAAACAAAGTAAGAAAAAATTTGTTATTGATGCCGATGCAGTTTTTGCTCTTAGCTCTGAAGAATTTAAAAAAATTGATCTTCAAAATTCAATTCTTACTCCCCATCAAGGAGAATTTTCTGCTCTGCTTGGAGTCAGTTTATCCGAGCTCAAAGAAGATATCCTCAGATACGGTAAAGATTTTTCGAAATCAAATAATACGGTACTTGTTTTAAAGGGTGCACCCACTATTATTTTTACACCAAATGGTGAAGCGTTGATAAATTCATCGGGAAATTCCGGACTTGCTAAATTTGGATCGGGAGATGTATTAACGGGTATAATTTCCGGGATTTTAGCCCAAGGCAATAATCCCGAACTTGCGGCCGTAGCTGGAGTTTATCTCCATGGATTAGCTGCTGATTTATTGCGCGAAGAGTTTACGGAATTCGGAATCTCGTCGGAAGATGTTCTAGACAAAATTCCATCAACAATAAGTTTTCTGGGAAATTCCTGTGAATAAATTCTATTCCTTTCTCCAGAAAAATAAAAAGCAATATATTTATTTTCCGCTGGCTCTTTATTGGTTGATTTTATTGGTCGCAACAAGCCTTCCTTCAAAAGCGGTTCCAGCGATAGGAATTCACGATAAATTTGAACATTTTTTTGCCTATTTAATTCTTTCAACACTTTTGGCGCTGACATTTTACTTTCAGGAGAAATGGAAAAATCTAAACCGAAATTGGCTGAAGTGGACTGCTTTTGTCGGAATATTTTACGGAATTATCGATGAGGTTCATCAATATTTTATACCGGGTAGATTTTGTGAATTTTTTGATTTGTTATCGAATACTTTCGGAATCATCTTTGGAATTATTTTGGTAAAAATTTTTATTGATAAATCAAAGATTAGTTTAGATGCCAGTTGAGGAACTTTTATAAGTAGTAAGTGTAAAAATAATGTTCCTCAATTGACTATCTTCGACTGTTTTAATAAGTTTATAATTACTTAAGATATTTTTGGAGGTTAAAGTGGGACTTAAAAAAAGCCCGAAAGCTGATTTAAAGAGGAAATATCAAAGAGTATGGGAGATTGCTCTAATTATTTCTCTTTTACTCTTAATAGTTTCTTTTAAATATTTCCCCGAATGGGAAACCGAGGTTGGTCCTATCGAAGGGCCGCAGGAATTGATTAACGTTGAAGATGTTGAAGCAACTAAGCAGGAATCTGCTCCTCCCCCTCCTCCAAAACCGCCTATTCCAATAGAAGCACCTACGGACGATATTTTGGATGAAGATATAGAGTTTAGTTCAACAGATCTTGATGTCGATGCCGAAGTTTCCGGTCCTCCACCACCACCTGTTGAAGAAGAAGAAGAAGAAGAAGAGCCTGTATTTTTTGTTGCAGTTGAAGAAATGCCCGAACCTATAGGAGGTATTCAAGGTATTCAACAGAGAATTGTTTATCCTGAAATTGCTAGAAGAGCTGGCGTTCAAGGAAGAGTTTTCGTAAAAGCCTATGTTGACGAGTTAGGCAACGTTTGGAAAACAGAACTTATAAAAGGTATCGGTGCTGGCTGCGACGAAGCCGCTCTTGCTGCAGTAAAAGAAACAAAATTTAAACCCGGTAAACAACGGGGTAAGCCTGTAAAAGTTCAGGTCTCCATTCCTATATTATTTAAAATTCAATAACCTACTGAACAATTTCATTTTTAAGCCGTCCAATGTGACGGCTTTTTTTTTAGCAGTAATATTAATTTTTTGTTAAATGGATGTTCATTCATAAAAATGACTTGCAGTTCATTTATGTTTATTCTAAATTTGACACCTTATCTTTTGAAATATTTGTAAAAAGTGAAAATGAGTAATACAAGAAAAGACAGAGAACGCAATTTTAAGAAAAGAGAAATTCTAGAAGCGGCAAAATGTTTGTTTGCAGAGAAGGGTTATCACTTGACAACACTTGAAGAAATTGCAGATAAAGCGGAGTTTGGAAAGGGGACAATATATAATTACTTCAAGAATAAAGACGACATTTATTACGAAATAATTAAAGTCATCTTTGAAGAATACTCGGCAATGCTTGAGTGTTTCTCAAATAAGGAAATTGGTTTTCGTGATTTTGTTCTGGAAACTACTCGCGCAACCTTTAAGTATGCTGTAGAAAATTCTTGTACAATGATGATGGTGCTGAGAGCAAGAATCGATCTGTTTTACAGTGAGGAGAAAGGGAAAAGAGCGGTGATAAGAAAACATAATATGAGATCCTTGGATATTTTTAAGCAGAAAATTGAAGAAGGAATCAAAAAGGGAGAGATAAACGAAATTGACCCGGAAAAATTTGTTTTTCTGTACCGCAGTATGGTTTTTCCTTTTATGCAAGTAATGTTTTTCTCAAGGATTACAAAAAAAGCGGATCCCGATGAAATGGCTGAATTTGTGACCGATATAATCTTTAACGGAATAGCAAAAAAATAATTGGAGCAAAAGTGAGATTCAGAATTATATTTCTTTTTTTCATTTTAACTTTTTCTAATCAGATAATTGCACAAACCAGGCTTACACTTGAAGAAACTATAAGACTGGCTTTAGAAAACAATCATGATTTTAAGCAAGTTAAAATCGAAAATAAAAAAGCGGAAGAACAAGTAAGAGAAGCATACGGTTCTTCGTTATTCCCGTCTATTGACGGAAGACTAAATTATTCGCGTGCACTTAAACGACCAGAGTTTATCTTTGAGGCTTTTGGAGAAACTCAGCGTATTCAGGTCGGAACTGCAAATTCATTGACCGCAGGCGTCACTGTTGAACAACCTTTGTTTTCCGGCGCGATGTTTCTTGCCGTGAAGATTGCAGAAACCTATTCGGAAATTTCTGCTCGCAGTGTTAAGTACACTGAAGCCGAGTTGATTAAACGAACAAAGGAAAGTTATTTTACTTATTTGCTTGTGCAAGAACTAATCAATCTCGCTGAACTGCAACTTGAGCGCGCAGAAAAAAATCTTCGTAATACTCAATCTATGTTTGATGCAGGGCTTGCCTCGGATTATGACGTGATGCGGGCGAATCTTGAAAAGCAGAATTTGATTCCGCAGGTATCCTCTGCAAAAAATCAGCTTAACCAGGCTGCAAATAATATACGCCTATTGACCGGTTTAAGTGAAAACGAAGAAATTATTATAGAGGATTCACTTGAATATATTGAATCCGAATTGCCGTCGTTCGAGGATGGTTTATACACTGTCCTGAATAACAACGAACTTGTTAAGCAGAAAGAACTGGAAACAAAGATGCAGGACCTTGTTGCTTCTTATGAGTTCACCCAACATTTACCGAAGATAAATGCTTTCGGGAACTGGCAGACTCAAGCCCAAGAAGAAGATGATAGGGCATTCGGAGATTGGCGTTATCGAAATTCTATTACGGTTGGAGTGGAACTAAGTCTTCCGATCTTTAAAGGATTCACGATAGATTCAAAAGTAGAACAAGCTGAACTCGATTTAAAGATTGCGCAGGAAGGCTTATCGAAAGTAAAGAAAGAAACTCGAAATCAATATGAAAATTTAAGACTGACAATAAACAGCACTAGAGAACAAATCAATGCATATCAAGTTGGTGTGAAAGAAGCGGAGAGGGGATATGAAATTGCAGTTAAGCGCTACGAATCCGGTTTAGGAACACAGCTTGAAATAGCCGATGCGTTGTATCAATCAACTTTGGCAAAGGTGAATCTTCTTCAATCGATTCACTCTTATATTGTCTCAATGGCCGAATTGGATGTGCTGATGGGAAAAACTATAGAAGAATTAACTATTAAATAGCAGGAAAATTATGAAACGAATTAAACTTATAATACCACTTCTGCTTGCAGCAACAACATTGGTCCTACAAGGCTGTGGAGAAGCAGAAGGTGGTGCAAACACGGCGGAAGAAACCAAAAACTTCCCGAGTGTAGAAGTAATGAAAGTTGAGGGGAAAAGTTTTACGGATGTAATTTCTGTTTTAGGGCAGATAAAACCGGTTGAAAAAGCCAAACTTAGTTTTCTTGAAGGAGGAATTTTAGAAAGAATCCTTGTAAAGAAAGGAAACAAAGTTTCAAAGGGAGATACTATTGCTTTAATGGATAATAAGGCTCTCAAAGCAGCTCTCGATGCGGCAAAAGCTCAGTATGAACTTGCTGAAATTACATTTCAAAAACAGGAAACCATCTTCAAAGATAATGTAAACAGTGAATATCAATATCTACAAAGCAAGTATAACCGCGATCAAATGAAAGCAAATTTAAATCTTGCTGAGAAAAGATATGATGATACCTTTATAAAAGCTCCTTTCGACGGAATAGTCAATGATAACTATTTTGATGAGGGTGAATTTTGTCCTCCCGGCACTCCGATTTTTGAATTGATAAATGTATCGAATCTGAAAGTCGTAGCCGGAATCCCGGAAAATTATTTAGGACAAGTTAAAACCGGGGCTGAAGCAAATGTTAAAATTCCATATATCGATAAAGAGCTTAAAGGTAGGGTCAGTTTCGTCGGCGCTGCAATTTCAACTTCAAACAGGACAATTCCGGTTGAAATCTTAGTATCAAATCCGGGCAGCATTATAAAACCGGAAATTGTGGCTAATGTTTATATCGAGATCAAATCTTATGAAAATATCGTTACAATACCTGATGAAGTAGTTGTAAGAACCGATTCAGGCTATTCTGTCTTCGTTGCAGAAAATGAAACGGCAGTTTCGAAGGAGGTTGAAATACTTAGTAGGTTTGAAGGGAAAATTGCTGTGAGTGATGGTTTAAATCCCGGAGACGAACTTATAGTTGTTGGTTATCAAAATCTTGTAAATGGCGAAAAAGTTAATATTGTAAGATAAGGTTTAATATGAAATTAACAGACATTAGTATAGATAACAGAACCAGTGTGTTCATTTTAATTGGAATAATTATAATTGCCGGTCTTATGTCATATTATTCACTTCCGAGGGAATCCTCCCCGGATGTTCAGATTCCGCTGGTGATTGTATCCACCCCTTATTTCGGCGTTTCACCTGAGGATATCGAATCTCTTATAACTCAGCCGATAGAAAAAGAGATAAACGGAATTAGTGAAGTAAAAAAAATAACTTCTACTTCATACGAAGGTTTTTCTCTAATTCAAGTCGAGTTCGAAAGCGGTTATGATATTGATGATGCTTTGCAGAAAGTTAGAACAAAGGTTGAGAAAGCAGAAGCCGAACTTCCGGGCGATGTTGAAAAACCTGAGATCACTGAAATTAACTTTTCGGAATTTCCGATTATGACGTACAATATATCGGGTCCGATAGGTCTCGTTAAGTTGAAGGATATTGCCGATGATTTGAAAGACGATATCGAAAATATTCAAGGGGTCCTTGATGTAAAGATTGCAGGAGGTCTCGAAAGGGAAGTTAAAGTTGATGTTGATCTCAATAAACTTATTCATTACAACATTCGTTTCGACGATGTTATTTCGGCAATTGCAAATGAAAATGCTACAATTCCGGGCGGAGCAATTGATGTAAACAACAGCAGCTTCTTAGTACGCGTTCCGGGCGAATTTGATAAGCCTTTCATCATTCAAGATCTTATCGTGAAAATGAAAGATGGAACACCGGTATACGTCAAAGATGTCGCTGATGTAAATTATGCCTTCAAGGATAAGAGTACATATTCCAGAGTCAACAGTACGGATTGCGTAACGCTTAACGTCTCTAAACGTGTTGGGGCAAATATCATCGAACTTGCTGATCAGGTAAAAGAGCTGGTAAAAACTTATGAGGAAAGACTGCCTGATAATGTTCAGTTCACACTAACAGTGGATTACTCAAAAGACATAAAAAGAAGTGTGAAAAATCTTGAGAACAATATTTTTTCGGGACTAGTATTGGTTCTGCTTGTTCTCTTTACTCTTCTTGGTGTTCGAAATGCTTTCTTTGTTGCATTGGCAATTCCTTTAAGTATGTTGATTTCTTTTTTGATTCTGTCGATGCTTAACATTACTCTAAACTTTATTGTGCTCTTCTCGTTAATTCTCGCTCTTGGGATGCTTGTTGATAATGCAATAGTGATTATAGAAAACACTTATAAATTCTTAGAAGAAGGGCATGATTTAATAAGTGCGGCAAAACTCGGTTCCAGAGAAGTTGCATGGCCGATTACTACCTCAACAATAACCACATTAATGGTCTTCGGTCCTATGCTCTTCTGGCCCGGTGTTATCGGGGATTTTATGAAATATCTTCCGATCACATTAATTGTTACTCTTTCTTCCTCTCTCTTTGTTGCACTGGTAATAAATCCGGTGATTGCTTCAAAGTTTATGAAGCTTGAAGCAAAGCAACAATCGAAAAGAACAATTCTTTCTAAGTTATTTTCTCCGATTCGGAAGACTACTATTTTCTTTCAAGAAAGAATGCTTCCAAAAACAATTAAACAGTATGAGAAGTTTCTGAACAAAGCTCTTGCTGAAGAACGAAATCCGTCACAGAAAATTCATAAACGAAATTGGTTCGGCTTACTTTCAGTTATTCTGATGATATTTATTATCGGGACATTGGAATCAATCCCTGAAATACCGGGAATTATTACATTGGTGGTCGGTGTAGGTGCCGGGATTGGAATAATGTACTTGTTTACAAATCCCAAGTTGAAAGTCTTGAGTGCGGCTTTCCTTGGGTTGATAATTATTAATATCGCTTACACTCAGTTATCACTAGGGATTGAGTTCTTTCCCTCAACAGATCCGGAGAGAATTTTTATCGAGGTTGAGAGCCCAACCGGAACAAATCTTGAAATGTCAAATCGTATTGCAAAACAGATCGAAAGCCGGTTAGAACCATTTTTCGATACCGATGTTCGTGAAGTAGTTTCGAATGTGGGAATGTCGAATAATATTTTCGGCGGCGGTGCAAACAGTGCTAACGTAAGTACCATTACAGTTCAATTCATTGATTACGATGATAGATATCAAGTTTCGTCTAAGACAACAGAACAGATAAGGGAAGCAATTACCGGTATCGCTGGATGTGAGATTGAGGTCAAAAAGCAAGAAGAAGGCCCTCCCGTCGGAAAACCAATCAACATCGAAATAATTGGTGATAATTTTAGTGTCCTCGGAAAAATTGCTGAAGATATTAAGAATGAAATTAAAACTGTTACCGGTGTTGTTGATCTAAAAGATAATTTTGATGCGGGAAGACCCGAAGTAAGGGTTGAGATTAACAGGGAGAAAGCCGCACTGTTTGAGATGAATACTTCGATGATTGCAAATGCATTGAGAACAGCAATTAATGGTTTCGAGGCATCGAAATACAGAATTGATGAGGAAGAATATGATATTACAGTGCGACTGCGTGAAGATCAACGAAATAACATTGATGTATTGCAAAATTTGAGAATCAATTATAATGATATGAAGGGAAACACAAGAAGCATTCCTTTAATTGCCGTTGCGGATGTTAAATATAATAAAGGGCCCGGTGCAATAAACAGGATAAATCTTAAAAGAGTCGTAACTGTATCCGGCGAAGTCGATGCTGCGTATAACGAACTTGAAGTTCTAAATAAAGTAAAGGAAAGGATTGCTTCGATGAACCTTCCTCCGGATTATAGAATTTCCTATACCGGTCAGGATGAATTTCAAAAAGAGTCAGAAGATTTTCTATCCAAAGCTTTTATGATTGGATTTTTTGGGATCTTTTTGATCTTAGTAATTCAGTTTAACTCTTTCAGCCAGCCTTTAATGATTATGATTGCTGTGACGATTTCGCTGATTGGTGTGTTTATTGGACTTATTGTTTTTCAGATGCCGTTCGGGATTATTATGACGGGAATAGGTGTTATATCCCTTGCCGGAGTTGTGGTAAATAATAATATTGTATTGATAGACTATATTAATATCTTAAGGAAAAGAGGTAATACAGCACGCGAAGCTGCAATCAAAGCTGGAATGAGAAGATTTCGGCCGGTTACTTTGACTGCTATGACTACAATTCTTGGGCTGATTCCGCTTACTTTCGGTTTTGGTTTTGATGTGTATTCGTTTTCAATAGAAAGCGGGGGCGCAGAAGCAGACTTCTGGCGTTCGATGGGTGTTGCTGTAATATTTGGTTTGACGTTCGGAACTATTCTTACTTTAGTTATTGTTCCGGTTATGTACAATACAATTGAGGATATTGTAGCTCGCATTAAACATATCTGGTAATTCTCCCAAGGGTTCAAAGAATCCCCGTATTTAAAACACGGGGATTCTAATACCTTGCCGTCCAATCACTTTTTATATAATTTACACTTCCTTAAATAATTTTTGAAGCTTTGATTGAGTTAAAAAACATATATTTTACTTATAATAAAAAATCTGGGAAGAATTTTTGTCTAAACAACATTTCAACTAAAATTCGAGAAGGGGATTTTATAACTCTGCTTGGACCTAACGGTTCTGGGAAATCAACTTTATTAAAAATTCTGTCGGGTTATTTTAAGCCAGAGTCCGGTACGATTAAATTTAACTCAAAATCATATCAAGATATTCCAGTAAAAAGTCTATCAAAAGAAATTGCTGTGGTATCCCAGAAAAATATTTCAATTTTTCCATTTTCGATTCACGAGATTGTAATGATGGGAAGAACCCCTTATTTAAACATGTTTGGAGTTGAAGATTCCGAGGACAGAAAAATAGTCAATGAAGCTCTTAAGATAATGGAAATTTATCATTTGAAGGATAAGGGGATCAATGAAGTTTCTGGGGGGGAAGCACAGCGTGCATTTATTGCAAGGGCGCTAGCTCAAAGACCAAAATATTTGCTCCTTGACGAACCTAACGCTCATCTTGACGTTCACCATCAGTTTGCTATATTTGATCTTCTTAAAGATTTAAATGATAAAGAAAATATCACGGTTGTTGCTGTTTCACATGATTTGAATCTTAGTCTAAGATACTCAAAAAAAGCTATCCTATTAGATGATGGTAAAATTGCCGCTGAAGGATTACCGACAGAAATATTAACCGGGAAAAATATAGACAGTGTTTTCAAAGTCTCATCTGATTTTGTTCTTACAAAATCCGGTTCCAAAACTATTATTGTGAATTCTACATCCATTTGAACTTTCAATGAAGAAAGCGGCAATACTCATATTGTTATTATTGTTTTACGCAAGCGTTTTGCTGCTTTCGAAGTATTTTATAAATGATCTAAACATTATCAAGTTTAAGGTCTTTTATATCGGTAATCTTATACCGTTAATTATTTTTAGCGGAAATGTTATCGGAATATTAATTTCATCTGCTCGAAAAAAATTTCATTTCGTTTCAACTCAGTTAACTTTTTATGCGATTATTGCTGTTTTAATGCTTATAGCTTCACTGGTTATTATCACCAAAATTGATCTGCCCGAAACCTACTATTGGAATTTTCCCATTCAAAAATTGGTCCCGGCTGCTCTTTTTGTTATTTCGCTTTTTCTGAATTTTATGATTTTTGCTCAATTGTGGATGCTTGTCTTCGATTCAAAAAAGGCGAATTTTATCCAGACACTTTTTTCGGCAGGAATAATTGTGGTACTTCTTCTGACTATTACTTTTTTGTTTACTCTCAACTCAAAAAATTCCGATATCCTTAACGAGGGACAGAATATAGAAACCGCAGTTGTCTTAGGAGCTGCAGTTTGGAGCAAGGATTCTCCTAGCCCACTGTTTCGAGCAAGAATTGAAAAAGCACTTGAATTATACAATAAGAATTATTTTAAGAGAATTCAGTTGACCGGCGGTAGTGCTCCGGGAGAACTTAGCGAAGCAGTTGTTGCCTTTAATTTTCTCAAAGATATGGGAATTAACGAAAGAAATTTGGATTATGAAGAAGTAACTTCAACCACAGCAGAACAGATAAAATTTGTTGCGCTAAATTTTGATAAAAACGATACCGTAGTTATAATTTCCGATGCATTTCACTTGGCCAGGGTGCTTCAAATTAGTGAGTTTTTTAATGTCCGCACGGTTGCAGCGGCTTCGGAGTATTCAATAAGTTGGGAAAAGTTGCTATATTACCGAGTTAGAGAAAGCATAGCTTTATTGATTTTTTGGCTCTTTGGGATATAATTGAAAATGAATATAAATCGGGGTTTTAATGGAAAATTTTGAGTTAATGGAGAAATATGGTCACGAGCAAATAATTTTTTGTTCGAATCAAGAATCGGGTTTAAGAGCTATAATCGCTATTCACGATACTTCCTTAGGTCCTGCCCTCGGCGGAACACGAATGATGAACTATGAAACAGTTGACGATGCCGTCCGCGATGCGTTAAGGCTATCCAGAACTATGACCTACAAATCAGCGGTTGCCGGGTTAAACTTCGGCGGAGGAAAGGCTGTAATTATTGGAGATGCAGAAAAAGATAAAAATGAACTTCTCTTTAGAACTTTCGGAAAGTATGTTGACGGATTAGCCGGAAGATATATAACTGCCGAAGATGTCGGAACGGATGTAAAGGATATGGAATATGTTAGGATGGAGACGAAGTATGTTACCGGTATCTCAAAAGCCATCGGAGGTTCGGGTGATCCTTCTCCTGTGACTGCCTATGGAGTTTATGTTGGAATGAAAGCTTGTGCAAAGGCAAAATGGGGCTCCGATTCGCTGAGGGGAAGAAAGGTTGCGGTTCAAGGTGCAGGTCACGTTTCCCGATATTTGTGCGAACATCTTTACAATGAAGGAGCCGAAATTTACGTGACTGATATTTATGAAGAGAAACTTAAACAGCTTCTTGAAACTATCAAAGCTCACATAGTTAAGCCGGATGAAATTTATGAAACTGACGCTGAAATATTTGCTCCCAGTGGATTGGGGCAATCCATTAACGATTCCACTATTCCGAAATTTAAGTTTGAAATAATTGCCGGAGCTGCAAATAATCAGTTGGAAGACGAAACCAAACATGGCAGTCTTCTTCACGAAAAAGGGATTCTCTATGCACCGGATTATGTTGTAAATGCAGGCGGATTAATTAACGTAGCTAATGAGCTTGAGGGATACCGTCAGGATAGAGCAATGAAACAAGCCGAATCGATTTACGAGATTGTTCAAAACGTAATTAAGGTTTCTAAAGAAGAAAATATCCCGACTACAGTTGCATCAAACCGAATTGCAGAAAAAAGATTGAAGAATATTGGTGGAATCAGAAAAATTTATTCCGGTGATTCGAAATTTTCCGGAAGATTAGGAGAGTTGGCAAGACGCTGAACAATTTTAAAATAAAAGGGGATAAGTTTAACCATCTCCTTTTTATTAGTCTTTGAAAATTATGACGAACGTGAAGAAATTTCATAGAAGAGTTCTTAGAGAAAAATGTCTTCAGATACTTTACGCCTACGAAATGCAAGGCGAAGGACTGACGCTTATCAGTGAAGGAATTTTGAGTGATATAGTTAATGTTAGAGATAGAGATTTCGTAAATCAGATTGTAAATAGAGTAGTTGCCAATACCGATCAGCTTGACGAATTTATTAAAGAAAGAGTTAATAATTGGGAAATGGACAGAATTGCATTGATCGATAAACTACTGCTTAGAATCGGTAT
Organism: Melioribacteraceae bacterium; assembly: GCA_024103215.1. Taxonomy (GTDB): domain Bacteria; phylum Bacteroidota; class Ignavibacteria; order Ignavibacteriales; family Melioribacteraceae; genus JAGFIY01. The sequence continues at coordinate 17,187 of JAGFIY010000075.1, forward strand.
CGCAGAGTTGTTATATTTCAAGGATATTCCTCCAAAAGTTTCAATTAATGAAGTTATAGAAATAGCAAAAGATTATTCCACATCAAAAAGCGGCAAATTCTTAAACGGAATTCTCGACGCAGTGTTATCTGACCTAAAGGAAAAAGGCATACTAAAAAAAGCCGGAAGGGGATTAGTTGATCAGTCATTACCAAGAAGATCATCAAACCCCGAAGAATAGTAAGTCCAAAATTTTTATTTGGACTCTCTTCGATTTTGCAAATACATCTTATTCGATCGTAGTTGTAACTTTTATTTTTGCTGTGTATTTCAAGGAAGTTATTTCTTTGGCAAAACCGGTGGGGGATCTCTATTGGAGTATCGGTATTAGTGTTTCTATGATTATTACCGCAATTATTTCTCCGGTGCTCGGAGCAATTGCGGATTTTTCCGCAGGCAAAAAGAGATTTCTGCTTTTCTTTACTCTGCTTTCAATATCAGCTACGGCACTGCTTTTCTTTATCGGTGAAGGAATGATTTTCTGGGGACTTATTCTTTTTATTGCCGCAAATATTGGGTTTGAAGCAGGTCTAGTTTTTTACGATGCATTTCTTCCTGAAATAACAACAGCTAAAAATTACGGCAGAGTAAGCGGCTACGGATTTGCGATGGGCTATTTGGGATCTCTTGTTATCCTTGCAATTTGTCTTCCGTTTATTAAAGCAGAAATGATAAGGGAAACTTTTCCTCTTTCTGCAGGATTTTTTCTATTGTTTTCTCTGCCGCTTTTCTTCTGGCTTAAAGATTCTCGCAAAAACCGTAAACAGGAAGAATCGTACATTAAAATTGGATTTAATAGAGTCGCTTATACTCTTAAACATCTTAAGAATTATAAAAATCTCGCGTTATTTCTTGCTTCATTCTTTTTATATATTGAAGGTGTTAACACAGTTATTTTTTTCTCAGGTAATTACGCAAGAACGACTCTTAAATTCAGTTTTGAGGAATTGATAATCTTTTTTCTGATCGTTCAAACGACAGCAATACTTGGTTCGGTTGTATTCGGAATAATTGGTGACTCTATCGGTCAGAAGAAAGCTATATCAATATCATTATTCATATGGATATTTACTGTTATTTTTGCATTTGCTACGAGTACAACCGATAATTTTTTCGTTGAAAAATTGTCGTCGATTTTTAATTCCCAACCGAAAGATATTCAACGAAATTCGTTTTATATTGTAGGTCTAATTGCCGGCAGTGTTATGGGAGCAACTCAGTCAACGAGCAGAAGTCTGATGTCCAAGTTGACACCGATTGAGAAAAGGACAGAGTTTTTCGGATTCTATTCATTTTTCGGAAAAAGTTCAGCAATTGTAGGTCCTTTAGCATTTGGATTAGTAAGTTTTATAACGGAAAGTCAAAGCTTTGCAATTCTTACATTGATCGTATTCTTCATAGCGGGGGTATGGCTGCTGCAGTATGTAAAGGATCCAAAATTACCGGCGTGATTTTTTCCAAAGCGGTGAGTACTTCTTTACTACCATCAAATAAATTATAACTCCGGAAACAAGTATCCACAAAATTCCCCAGTAAACAGCAGGAACTGAAGTATCGTTTGCTAGAAGTTGTGCATCGGTAAGTCTGTATTTTGTAGTAAGCAAATCACTCTTTATATCAAGAAGAGTATATAAACAACTTGTTAATCCAATCGATTGAAAAATAATCTTTGAAACTCGCTCTGATGAGTAAGTTGGTATAACGAATAACAATACCGCAAAAACTAATCCGAATATAATTCCGGCAGAACCAATAAATAGATTAGTCACAAATAAAACTAACAAGAGGGCTAATACTCGTGAAATAATTATGAAAGGTTTTCGTTTATCCGCAAAGAAAAAAAGGAGAGCCCCTACTAAGAGACTTCCTAAATATCCCGCCGACGAAATGACAAATGAATTCCCTCCGGCAGTTGTTGTTGTGCCTCCTAAGGTCCAGTCAACAATAATTGAATCTGTTCTTCCTCCGGTAAGAATTGCCGCTAGTCCGTGACTTGTTTCGTGAAGAATTATCACAAAGACCTTAACGGGGAAGACAACAACAGTATCCCAAAGGAAAAATGCGAATATTAAAATCCCGGAAACAAATGCGAGATCTATTTTGAAATTTTTTAGTTCTTTTTTGGTCATTTTCTTCGTTGAAAAAGCAGTTTAATTTACAAAATAATTTGTATTGAATAATATTGATAAGCAGATTATTTTTGTGTTGTGCGGGTGTAACTCAGTTGGTAGAGTATCAGCTTCCCAAGCTGGCTGTCGCGGGTTCGAGTCCCGTCACCCGCTCAAATCCATTGAAAAAATCTTCTTGAAAAAGATACAATTTAGCACTACATTTTGAGCCTAGTTTTTTGGAAGTGTGAGAAAATTTTAACGGGAGCTTAGCTCAGTTGGTTCAGAGCACCTGCCTTACAAGCAGGGGGTCATAGGTTCGAATCCTATAGCTCCCACAATAAAACCTCGATTATGGTCTATAATCGGGGTTTTTTGATGCCTTAAATTTTAATGGAGATTTGAAAATGTTTAAGTTTGATTGCTTTTGATGCAAATCAGAACACAAAAATGACACAAGTAAATTTAAGAGGTTAAGTCAAAAATATTCCTATAAAAGTAATTACTGCATTATATTTACATGGATTAAATTTTTTGAAAATCACTTTTGGAAATATGCAAGCTTCGTACATTCTGCCGTCAGATAAAAATAAGGTGCTTGTTCAGCATTACTTATCGATGAAGAACGATGGAGATAAATGCGAGGATAAATTTGTCCCGGATGGGCATATCGCAATAGTTTTTAATATAAGGTCTGTCAATAAATACGTGAAAATAGATAAATCAATGTTGCTCCCTTCACATTTTATTACTGTTCCGCTTATGAAAAGTTTGATATTTACTTCAACCTGCGATATCGAATCTTTTATTGTAATTTGCAAAGCATCGGTTTTTACAAAGATTTTTAGATTTGCATTCGACGAATCAATAACTCAGCCGTTTATTACAAAAGATATTTTTGACGGTTTCCCTATGTTTGAAAAACTGTCCAAACTGAAAACATTCGAAGAACGTTGCAGTTTCTTCGATAAATTTCTAGAAGAAAATTATTCTCTTGAAACTTATGAAGAAGATATGATAGATATTGTTTACAATATGATAATGGAGAGCAACGGAAATATTAAGATCAGTGAACTTCTTACGAAGCAAAATACTAACGAAAGAACATTTAGACGTAATTTTCATAAACG
>JAGFIY010000107.1 GCA_024103215.1 Melioribacteraceae bacterium
TCGGGTCGGAAAGCAAATCTTTTTCTAATTCGATATCTTCTTCTAAGGCTTTCCCTCGTTTACGTGTGCCGGCGATTGGCAATATTTCTGCGGTTCTATTTTTCACCTTCAATAAATCTTCCGGCGAGGTTCCGATAACTACTTTTGAATCGGGGAATTCCATATAATACATATATGGCGAAGGATTTATAATTCTAAGAGCGCGGTAAACATTCAGCAAATCACCTTCGTACTCTGCATTGAATCTCTTTGACAATACTATTTGAAACACGTCACCGTTGTAAATGTTTTCTTTGGCTTTAGCGACCAATTCTTCAAATTCCGATTTGCCTTCTTCTGAGTTCGATTCATTTATTATTTTGAATGATTCGGAATAATCAACTGTCTTTAATAACTGTTTATGAAGAAGCTCAATTTCTTGATTAGCTTCATTAAATAATTGTTCGATATGGGAATCATCATCAACAAATACATTGCTGATTAGAATTATCTGATGTTTATAATGATCGAAAGCAACAATATTTTTATATATGCCGAATATTGAATCGGGGGAGTCATAATCTTTTTCACCGGTGAAATTTAGTACATCTTCAATCAACGCAATATTTTCATAACCGAAATAGCCGACAATGCCACCGCTAAAATCGGGCAGATCATCAATCTTGGCGCAATTATATTTTTTTATAATTGATTGTAGATAGTCGAGAATGTTTTCTTTACGCGATTCGATTTTGTTTTCGGTTGTAATAGTTAATTCATTCCATTCGTTTGAAATTATTTGATACGGATTTTTGCCGATGAAAGAATAACGCGCAAGTCTGCCAATACCTTCAACCGATTCAAGAAGAAATGATGATTCACTAAACTCACGCAGTTTTATATATGCCAACACCGGTGTAAGTAAATCGGCTGTAATTCTTTTATAAACCGGAATCACGTTATGATATTGTGCGAGTATTTTGAATTCTTCAAATGTCATTTTATATCCATATAACAAAAAACCCTTCCCAGTGCTTGACTGAGAAGGGTTCTTAAAATTTTTATATGCTCAGTTTTACACAGGAGTCCCGCAGTTTTTATTAAACCAAAACCAAGCCCAAGTAAAACCGAAATATTTGTTATTGTTCTTCATCATGTTGAATGCAAAGATAGAGAATTATTCTCTTTTTTGTCAACAACTAATTTTAAACAATCAAATAAAATATTGATGTGGATAAAGCCCTTTTTCTAGTTTGTCTTTTCATCCGTCCACTGAAGTGGACGGCAATAAAAATCAAAATCATTCTTCATTATTGCCGTCGCTTTTAAGCGACGGAAAACTAAAACCACGAAAACATTTGGGCTTTAGCCCCATTTCCACATTTAATGGGACTAAAGTCATGTGATTTTCGAGACTTTGTCATCCCGTGGCTGAAGAGTGTGTTGCAGAACTCGAGTTTTTAGATTTTCTTGAGAAGAACTCACCCTAAATCCCTCTCTTAAAAAGAGAGGGACTTATAAAACAGCGAGAAATCACCCCTTCTCTTTTCAAGAGAAGGGTCCGGGGGATGAGTTCTTACCAATTTAATTGTTATGCAACAAACTCTAAAGCCACGGGCAATCCAGAAATTATTCAATATACAATTAAGTCGTTGGTTAATAAGAAAAACAAAGGATACTAACCGTTTCAACGGTTTTAAACAGAGAACTGTCAGTTCGAGTAATTAACCTAATTATTAAATGAGGTTGCTGGTCTTGTGAAAATTTCGGCATTTATATTAAGCATTACTTTTCTCTTTGAGTCTAACTGTTTTTGGATTAAAACCGAACCAAGCAATCCTATCCCAAAATACCCATTTTTACAAGCCGACAATTTACCTCCATAACTGCATTTACAGAGAACTTAATTATAGTTATCTTAAACAAAACCTTGAGCATAATATTATAGGCATTAAAATGAACCGTTTTATTAAAATCTTCTTTCCATCTCTGATCACTGATTACAGATCACTGATCACCTCCTTACTTCTAACTCCTATCTCCTTACTCCTTTTTTCTTGCAATTCCACCGAACCGCCTCCGCCAGTTGAAAAAAGTGTGGTACTCTCTGTATCTGATTTTTCACTTAATGAAATATGGTTGGATATTTTTACTGAGAATTTAACCAACAATAAGCAAGTTAATCTGTTTCGTGATGCAGAACCGCTCAATTCTTTTGCTTTGATAGGAAATGATACAACACTTATGGTTGATTTCCTTCTTCCTCAAAAGCAATATTCATTTTCAGTTGTTGTTTATGACGGAGATAATGATACAGTAAATAGTAATACCATCACTGCTTCAACAATGGATACAACCAGCCATAATTTTTCTTGGGAAATCTTCACATTCGGAGAAGGATTTAACAGCAGCATTTTAAGAGATGTTGCTATTATTGATGAAAACAACATTTGGGCTGTTGGTGA
>JAGFIY010000113.1 GCA_024103215.1 Melioribacteraceae bacterium
TGTGTGGCTGGATACGAGAAATAATCCCGGCACATATATTTCGGAATTGTATTATTCTTTTTCAACAGATGGAGGAATTACTTGGAGAGAGAACATAAGACTTTCCGAAGGATTTGATCCGCATATCGGCTGGCCCAACCAACAAAAGATGGGCGATTATTTTGATATGATTTCAGATGAAGACGGCGTTCACCTGGCGTGGTGCGGAACGTTCAACAACGAACAGGATGTTTACTACGGAAGAATCAACACCTCGGTTATTGTTGGTATAAAAGATTCGGAAAACATAATTCCTAGTGAGTTCGTTTTATCACAGAACTACCCAAATCCGTTTAACCCAAGTACTGTTATCAGCTATCAGTTATCAGAAAACAGCAAAGTATCTCTAAAAATTTATGATGTTTTGGGAAGAGAGATTGCAACGATCGTAAACAAACAATTACAGCCTGGAGAATACGAAGTCGAGTTTAATGCGGAAGATTTATCATCAGGAGTTTATTATTACCGCCTTGAAGCCGGAAGTTACAACCATACAAAAAAGATGATTTTGCTTAGGTAGGAATTTGTTTTCAAAACTTATGGGGTTTTCCCTGAAGATAACTCAAGACAGTTGAGACCGCCCCATAATTTTTAAGAGATTATTTTGACGGCTCAATGCTAGTAATTATCAACCGGATATCTGCAGCATATTTTTCGATAACTTCCGGAATGCCCCAAGCCATCACTAAAAGATTGCTTCCGTTTTTGGGTGTTTCGATAATCGCAAAAAGCAGCTCAACACCATCGGCATACCCGTCCACCCAAACACCGTACATTCCGTTAACATCAATATCTTCTGCTTCGCCAATTTCTACATTATCAAATTCGGTGTCGAGCATATAATCTACTTCCGTAAGCGCTGCATCTATATCTGCCGCTTTAAGTACGGTAAAATTAACACCGAGTGTTTCGTCTTCGGTATAAGCGGTCATGTTTTCGTCTTCAATTTCATAAAACCATCCGGCAGGCAATGTTATATCGATGCCAGAGGCTTTGTATGTAAATGTTTCCTGCGCCGGTATAGTTATACTGAAAAGCAGAATTATTGAAACAACAGACAAAAAAGTTTTCTTCATATAAACTCCTTATATGTGTTTGGAATTTTTTGAGGCGGGAAATAAAACCTCTTGTCTAATTTAGTCTTTTTGATTCATTTTACAATCATAAATTTTTACTGATCAAAAGAGATTTTGTGCTTTTCTTTATATTTTGATCTAAACCAAAAACAACTTTTAAATGGCTAACAAAATATTAAACGGATTATCAAAACTATATTCCCCGCAAACTTTAGATAATAATCACAATCGTTACGAAAAAGCTTTACAATTTCACAAAGAAAATTTCTTGGAGGCTAATCCTTTTTTCTTCAGTGCACCGGGAAGAACAGAATTATCGGGCAATCATACAGATCACAACAATGGGATGGTTATTGCAGCAGCAGTTGATATCGATATGATTTGCGCTGCAAGCAGATCGGGAAATAATGTTGCAACAATGTATTCTAAAGGATTTGATTCGCCGTTTATTGTTGATCTTGATGATCTTGATAAAAGAAATAACGAAGCAGGAAAGCCCGAATCATTAATTCGGGGAATTGCTTTCGAATTAAGAAAAAGAGATTATTTCCTCGGAGGATTTAACGCGAATCTTGATTCTGATGTATTGATAGGATCAGGGCTGAGTTCATCAGCTTCCTTCGAGATTATGATTGCGCAGATTTTTAATTATTTGTTCAACAATAATACTGTTTCAAAAACCGAACTTGCGATGATTGCACAAGCTGCCGAGAATAATTATTTCGGGAAACCATGTGGTTTGATGGATCAGCTTGCGGTTTCATCCGGAGGTATTATTTCAATCGATTTCGAGAAAAAAGCAAATCCATTGATTGAAAACATCGAATTTGATTTTACCAAAACCGGCTACTCGCTTGCTTTGATCGATACAGGGGAAACTCATGCCGACTTAACCAACGAATATTCATCAATAACTAATGAGATGAAATCAATTGCCGAATATTTCGGATATAATTTATGCAGATCTGTCGATCAAAAAGTTTTTTACGACAAAATTCCCGAACTAAGAAAAATTTACGGAGACCGTCCCATTCTGCGCGTTATTCATTTCTTGAACGAAAATGAACGAGTTACAAAACAAAAGCAATGCTTAATTGAAAATGATTTCAAAAAGTTTCTGGATTTGGTGAATGAATCCGGTAATTCATCTTATAAATATTTACAGAACATTTATTCATCGGGCGAAAGCATAAATCAAGCAGCGGCAGTTGGTTTGGCACTCTGTGAAAAATTTTTCAACGAGAAGGGCAAGGGCGCTTGCAGAATTCATGGCGGAGGATTCGGCGGAACGATTCAAGCTTATGTTCAAAAAAGTATGAATAAGGATTTCCGTGAATTTATCGAAAGTGTTTTTGGTGTGGATTCGGTGAAGTTTGTTGAACTCAGAAAACACGGCACGGTTTGTTTGGATGAGCTTTAATTACATATCGATATTAAAACCGAGCCCTGGTTTATCCGTTGGATAAAGTGTTCCGTCCTTAAGAATAACCGCACCATGGGCGGGATCATCAATTAAATCTAGATGACCGTCAAGATCAGCATAAATAACATTTGCCCTTGCAAGCGCGAAATGAAGTCCAGCAGAAATTGCAAGCGCAGATTCATCCATACATCCAACCATTGCCTCGAGATTTGCAGCCTGTGCAACCGAGTTGATTTTAAGTGCCTCAAAAATTCCGCCGACTTTCATCAGTTTTATGTTCACAGTATCTACCAAATCTCTTTTTGCCAGCCTGAACGCATCTCTTAAATTCATTAAACTTTCATCAGCCATTATAGGAATTGAAACATTATTTGTTACTCGCCTAAGCAAATCGGGTTCACCCTTTGGCGTCGGCTGTTCAATCAACTCTACTCTCGATTTTTTAGTGGCTTCAAAAAATTTAAGCGACTGCTCAACATTATATCCTTGGTTTGCATCAAATCTCAGTTCGATTTTATTCCCGACGTTTTCTCTTACGCGGTTTATTCTCTCAATGTCTTCGTCAACATCTTTTCCGCCTTTTAATTTTAATATTTTAAAACCTTTTCCGATAAATTGCTCTGCTTTCATTAAAGTTTGGTCAAGCGGAAGAATTCCGATAGTAATGCTTGTTCTAATCCTTGTTCTGTAAGCTCCCAGCAGTCGGTAAATCGGAAGGTTGGCTTTTTTCCCTAGCAGATCGAATAAAGCCATGTCTACCATTGCCAGCGCCGAAGGATGAGCGGCTGCAGTTTTTTTCAACTCAGTAAGATGAAGTGCATATCTTAGCGGATCTTTTCCAATCAAGTAAGGTTCAAGAATGTTTTTGAATGTATCTGTAACACTGTTTTTCGTTTCGTTTGTAACTTCAGGATCGGGGGCTGCGCATCCGAATCCTGTTACACCATCACTTGTAGTAATTTTCAGGAAGATATTCCATGCTGTATCGACATTTTCATAAGCAATGGTATACGGAACTTTTAACTTTAATTCCGTAGGAAATATTTGTGCGGAAATGATTTTCATTTTAATATCGCTTTTGATGCAGATCTTCTATTTTCAAATTTTTTAAATCTTCAATGAATGCAACTAAATGAGCAATCATAATAGCCCAAATTTTCTTCCCTTTTTCAGCATCTCCTTTAGTTGCATCACCCATAATTCCGCTGTCGGAGATCTTTTTGGTTCTAACGTACCATGGCACTCCCCTCAGCGAGGAATAATTTAGATACCTGCTCGAAAATTTGATTACATTTTTTTCGGCTTTGTTCATATTTACTTTTTCCGGACGAACCGCGAGCGTTGTACTTGTTTCTATTTCACCAGCATGAACGTCGTTAGGAGTTTCGCATAAATCATCCAGATCCACATCGCTGGTTTCTCCGGTATCAACAGCAACAAAAATTCCGGCGTCACGGTTTATCATTTGAGCAGCATAACTTAATGTTGGAGCGTTATCGCCATGCCCGTTTATTATCACAATTTTTTTTATTCCGTTTTTGGCAAGACTAATTCCTATGTCATAAATAAGTTTTGCCAGTGTTTCGTTGGTTATGCTAATTGTTCCCTTAAAATCTTCGTGATGATATGAAACACCGTAACTAATTAAAGGCAGAACAAGCGGTTTGGGGTAGCTGCATGCTTCGGCCACTTTAAGGGATAAATATTCTGCATCAAAAGCATCTACGTCCAGTGGGAGATGAGGACCGTGTTGTTCGATTGCCCCGACGGGAAGAAGTGCAATATCAATTTTATCGAGAATTTCTTCAGCCTCCTGCCAAGTTAGCGAACCCCAAAGATACTCGTTCTTTTTATCGGAAAAATTATTGTCTTTCGATAAATTTCTCTTTGATTCAAATTCAAAAGGATAGGGGGTTTTGATTTCACGGCTGTGCAGTAAATCAAACTCTTTCCATTTTCTTTCGGATCTGATTAATGATTTTTCTGCATACTGAAGATAAATTTTATATAACGGTTTTCTCAAATTAACAGGAATGGCAGCAAACGGAGATTTTTCGTTATCGAACCTCAAGCACATCACTTCAGGATGACTTTGGGGCTGTTTTATATTTCCGGAATCTAAAATGCCTTTTTGCATCAGCATATACATCAACTGCTGCGAAACTGCTTTTTCCTGATGAAGCTCTATTTTTTCCAAAGAGATTAAACAATCTTTAATTTGTTTCTCATTGTAACCGCAAATCTTTTGATCGACTCCGGAAGCCGTTAACATTCCAACAATTCTTCGGCACTTTTCGCATTTGCCGCAGGGTTTTATTCTATCTTCATCCTTATGTGCGGCATGACAGGAAACTTGTTGTTCGAGCAGTTCAGGATAACGGTTTGCAAGTATTGTTTGAATCATTAGTTCAGATAACGGACGAAGAATCGAAAATTGAGCAACCGCCCATCCTTTCCTCATAAAAAATCTTGTACAGTATTCATCGAAATATCTGCTTTGATCATAAAGTCCGGAGTAGTGAGATATCCCTTTGTAAGTGCTGCGAACAGTTGTATCGTATTCATCACCTATTATCAGTCTTCCTATTTTTCTTTTTCTAAGAAGAGGGAGAACGCCGAAAAGGAAAACTGCAACTGTCCACAATCTAATCGGATAAATATCTGCTCTTACATTTGCATAATCACTTCTTATAAATGTGAGATGTTTTAACATGAAATTAAAAACACGATCAGAGTTTACCCAAACTCTTCCGGTTGACGGGACATTCTCTTTAAAATACTTATAAGCGTTAATTGCCGTGAACCAATGTCTTCCGGATTCATTAACAAAAATAGGTTGGGTATCAAATCCAAGTTCGTTAAGAACCCCGTAACTTAAAAGACTATCCTTTCCGCCGCTGGATAAAACGCAGTGTTTATCTTTATCGGTTTCCCAAAATTTCCATTTTGTATTTACCGGATCGGTATCGCTGCTTTCAAAAAATAACTCTGACTGCAAATAATTTTTAAGTTTGACAGGGTCAATATTTTTTGCTTTTCCCGTTAGGAATGGATTATCCTGCAGAATTTTAATCACATAAATTTCACGCGCAGTGTTTTCCATCCAATCTTTTATTGCAGAACGATCGGTTGAATCAAACAATCCCTTGAAAACGATTTTCTTGCAGAAGAGTCCATAATTTATTGCTACTTGTGCACCAATTAATGATGCAAGATTTTGGTGTGAAATATCCGAAGGATTAAAAACCGGTTCCTCGTAACTGTAAATTAGTTCTGTAGAATATTTTTCCTTGCCTTTTGTAACTACATAAGGCATCGTAAGCTTTTTTGATTCCAGTTTTACTGGACCGACTTCAAGTTTATCGATAACCAATAATTCCTTTATCCCGTATTTCTTTTTATCGCTCATAACTTTACCGTTATTGATTCTTCTTTAATTTCTCGATGAGAAGCCTGGCAATCTTTTCACCGCCTTCCAGTAAAACATCCGATGCAGGAATATCATACAATTTTTCTATTTCTTTGCATTCCTTATGAACGTCTTTTATCTGCATATTTTCATGATTGATAGTAATCGCAGTAACTGTTTTGCCAGAGATTATTTCCATTGCTTTTATCTGCTTTGAAAGAGAATGAATATGATAACCGGGAAATCCGTCGTATTCTTTTCTTGCCGGTGCGTGCTGCAATATAATGTAATCCGGTCTTGTTGCAGCAAGAATTTCAAATCCGCCCGGGTATGCCGGGTTTAAAAGACTACCCTGTCCTTCCACAACTATAAACTTAGGTCTTGATTCTTTCCATGCTGAATGTACGGCGTGTTCAAGTTCACCGGAAACAAAATCATTTACAAGACTATCGATAATAACACAATACCTTGCGCCCTGCATCCAAGCCGTTTGTCCCGTTCCGATCATTTCTGTTCTATATCCCGCTGCATTAAGCGCTTTTACTAATATCCAAGCAGTCGTTCTTTTCCCGATCGCTGAATCAGTGCCAAGAACAGCTATCACTTTAGAATCGACTTCTTCAATTTTTCCCGTAAAGAAATGCAGATCATCGCGGTGAGGTGTTTTTCTTATATCGCGCAAAACGACATTATGTTTTCTTGCGAGACTTACAAGCTCTTTATCAATAGTTAAAAAATCGTGAAGACCCGAATCAACATTAAGTCCTTTTCTTATAGCTTTTTTAATTACTAGTTTTGCTTCATCAGGAAGCCTTCCGCCGTCAGGCGCCAATCCAAGAACAAGGTGAGTGACAACAATTTGATTATTCTTCGCGAATTTAAGTGCTTCATTAAGGCTTGCCAACACCGGGATATTTCTATTCTTTCCGTCCAGCACTTCCCCGGCATCTTTACCCGAGCATGTTGAGTCGATCACACACAGGACATTATATCGATATGTGAATCGAACAAGCCCGTGGGCTGTTTTTCCATTAGGTGTTTGAAAAGCTCCTTCACAAAAAACTACTGCAGTTCCTTCAGGAAAGTTATTCATTATTGTCTCCCGGTTAAAAGAATTACAAATCTGTCATTGTTAATCGGTTCAACTTTATGTTTGTTTATGAATGCTGCTAGTCCTGCTGTTGATGCAGGCAGCACGTTCATTCCTTCTTTTTCTTTCAATAATTTTGAATATGATAACATTTCTTTGTCGGTCGCATCATCAGCCCAGCCTTGTGTATTTCTTATTGCATCGAGTGCAAAATCTCCGTCTATTGAATGCCAATTAATAAGGGGTTCGTTAACCTTCGATTCTTTTATTTTTTCGGGACGGAGATCTTCGCAATATTGTTTGTTAAGAAGAATAGCCTGAACAATAGGATTTTTTTTAAACGATGATCCTGCTATCAGTTTGGGAATTCTGGAGGTTTTTCCTCTACGGTAGAGACTCAAAAATCCTCTGTAAATTCCGGCAATTGTCGTACCATTTGATACGGGAGCCGCAAACATTTTTGGCGCATCGCGTAGTTCGTCATAGATTTCATAAGCGATCTGTCCATAAGCTTTTAACTGTAGGGTTATGTTATCTCCGCCGGGATTTGCATCATAGTATCCTTTTTCAATTGCTTCAGCTGTCGAGATTTTTACCGCATTTTCATAATCGGCTTTTACTCGAACAATTTCTGCACCTAAATTTTCTATCTCATTCAAACGTTTTGTGTGATAAGTTTCAGGTATGTAAACCAAACAGCGCAAACCTCCTATAGAAGCCGCAAGGGCACAGGCAACGCCGTAGTTGCCGCATGTGGCGAGCGAAATAGTATCAAAGCCGCGTCTCAATGCATCCAATGCTTGAGCAAATGCAATTCTGTCTTTCTGTGTCCCGGTGGGATTACCCCCCTCGAACTTCAAATATATTTGTCTTAATCCAATTTCACGTTCAAGGTTTCTTGCGCGGTATAGGGATGTGTCGCCCACTTCCGAATCTATAACATCCTCGAAGGCTTCAATTTTTTCGTCAAGACTTGCTTCAGGATCGGCAATAATTTTTTTTCTGTCCTCAACATCAAGAGACGTTGAAAAGCCGCTTGCTTCAGCACCGTCAATTAAATCATAAGGTTTTTCAAGATAATTTATTTTTGATATTCTTTCTTCATCCATAATTGATTTACTCATTCCACTGTTTATTATTTATAATAAATGAATTATTCTTGCATGTCCAATGGCGGGAAAAATTAAGTTAATCGAGACAGAATTTTGGAGCAATTGATTTATCAATGATTGTGTCACAACAATCGCCAGAAATTTTGCGGAATATATACTACTTTGTAAATCAACTTACAAGAAAATTGTATATGATTGTATTAGAATCTAAACCAATTAATTATGACTGACTTTAACGTAAAAGCAGAAACCTGGGACGACGATCCCATAAAAGTAAAACGGGCAAAATTGATTGCCGAACATATAAGTAAAACCATCAAAGGTTTGAGTCACGTTAACGCTATGGAGTACGGAGCCGGAACAGGGCTCTTAAGTTTTAAACTGATGCCTTTCCTTGATAATGTTCTTTTAGTTGATACTTCTGAAGGAATGCTAAGTATAGCCAAAAATAAAATTAATAGTAACAATTATTCAAAAGTCGAAACACTTAAGGCGGATTTTCTGATAGATCCTCTTCCAACGAGAAAGTTTAACTTAATCTTTTCGCTTATGACGCTCCATCACATAACTGAACTGGATAAAATTTTGCACATATTTTATTCTTTGATGGAAAATGACTCATACCTGTTTGTTGCCGATTTAGTAAAAGAAGACGGCTCGTTTCATGGAAAGGGTTTTTCCGGACATAATGGATTTGATCTTGATGAATTGAAGGAGCTGCTCTTGCAAACCGGCTTTAAGAATATCGATTCACAAATCGTGATGGAAATCGAAAAATACAGGGACAACGAATTGAAAAAGTATCCTTTGTTTCTGATGTCAGGACAAAAATAGCTGCTGTAGGAACGCTATCTAATCAATAACATTTTTTTTGTTTGAGTAAAATTATCTGCGGTTAAATTATAGAAATAGATGCCGCTCGCTAAACCGGAGGCATCAAATATTATTTCGTAATTTCCCGGAGAAAGATTTTTATCAACCAAAGTATCAACCTCGCGTGCCAGCAAATCATAAACAGTTAGCTTAGTCGATATAGATTTATTTGCTGTCTCAATTCCTGAAATGCTGAACTTTATATTCGTGGTTGGGTTGAAGGGATTAGGATAATTTTGCTCTAGTATTATTTTATCCGGGATAGACTCATTTTCATAACCTATTTGAGAAATGTTTTCGTCCTCCCGAACAAACCGAATGTAATTATATACTCTTCTAACATCACCTTGCGGACCGAATCCATAAGAAGGATCACCGGTTTTAGGATCAGTTCTTTGAGTTCCAGCACCGTGTACATCATAAAAATCCAATCCCGGGGGAAGCTGCATATAGCCTAGTGCTCTTCCAAAATATATTACAATTGCATCTGAACCCGGATTAAAAGAAGTGGATGCCCAGTAAGCAGGATAGTCGGAACTTCCAGCCTCATTTATTATTACCGAACATTCAAACAAAGGATTGATTGCTGCCGAATTTGTTGCATCGGGAGACCTTGAATAATCCACTATGCTATGCAGTTCTTTGGCATTTGGAAGTCTCCAATCATCAAATCCAGCAAACTCTAAATTTTCCGCCATTTCAAGAGCTTTTTCCCAATTTAATGAACCATCAGTTTTAGTAAACTGTGACACAAGATCAGAAAAAATATTGTTGCCGGAATCAATTTTTGTCCACATCAATCCGGTTGCTTCATCAGTTATTGTATTGTCCTCGTTATCTACAAGTTGATTGTTTCCATATGTTGAATTACCCCGTACAAATCGCGCGTAATAAAGTTTGTTATCCAAATTTTGGGGATACCCTTTTATTCTTCCATCCGCGAAATTAACTCCAAAAAAAGTTGGGTTGCCGTCCATTGTTGTCCAGGTATAGACAGTGTTCGTAACATATTGAGCATCAATGTAACGAGAATCTGTTGGATATTCGAAATCAAAAAAATCTAAATCTATAAACGGTTCAGCATCAGGCGGCGGAGTGGGTGAAGAAGGATCACCGGTTCCTTGATTTCCTGTAAATAAAATTAGAGAGTAAAGTTCTTTAATTGTAGGAACGCGCCAATCATCATAACCTCCCGTTGAAGCATTTATTGCTTCGCTTTCAGCTTCGCCCCACTCAATTCTTATGAATGATTTCTGCCACATTAATCCCGTAACATTATCGGTGATAGTCCCGTCTCCGTTATCAGTATAGCTTGGTTCAAAGCCGCTGTAGTGAGCATCCTGTCCGTAAAATTTTTCGCCGGGAGACGGACTTTGAATTATACCTGTGTTATTATAAAAATCCAACTGTCCTGTATCTACAATTGGATAGGAAAGATTATTGTTTTGAGAATACAACAAACAAGAAAAATTGAAAAACAATAATGTTGTTATTATAACTTTCATTAGGCTGCTCATAAAATCTCCTTCGGTTTTGTAGTTAGACAGTTAAATCATCAGGTTTATTTCAAATAAATGATTTATTCTAATATTACTTTCTTCGTATTTTAATAATGATTTTTATTTGATGGAATGAAAATGCGAAGTGTTGTAAACATAATTTCGATAATAGATAATAATTCTCCTTTTCCATTGGAAAACGGCAAAGAATTAAATCAAGTTGAATTGGCTTTCACAACGTACGGTAAATTAAACTCAGAAGGCACAAACGCCGTTTTAGTCTGTCACGCACTTTCGGGGGATTCACATGTTGCCGGGGAGCTTGATTTAACCGATGAGTTGATCAGTAGAGCGCCGTTCTACAAAGCTATGAAAAACAAACAACCCGGATGGTGGGACAACTTAATTGGGGCAGGTAAACCTCTGGATACTGAAAAATATTTTGTGATATGTTCGAATATTCTTGGAAGTTGTTATGGTTCAACCGGTCCCTCAAGTATCAATCCAGAAACCGGAAAAGTCTATGCGATGAATTTTCCGCAAGTTACTGTAAGAGATATTGTGCGTTCGCAAAAAATGCTTCTTGATAAACTCGGAGTGAAAAAACTAAAAACCGTTATTGGCGGATCTCTTGGGGGAATGCAGGCTCTCGAATGGTCAATTATTTATCCAGAACTGGTTGAATCAATAATTCCGATCGCAACTAGCGCAAAACATTCTGCATGGGCAATCGGATTCAACCACATCGGCAGAAGCGCGATTATGAATGACCCTGATTGGAAGAACGGAAATTATAATGGAACGAAAGTAAGCGGACTGTCTATTGCAAGAATGATCGGGATGATTTCCTACAGAACTCAACCTTCGTTCGAAGAAAGATTCGGGAGGGAAAGGTTGAACAATAGTGACTATTATGATGATAAAAATCTTTTCCAATCCGAAAATTATTTGAACTATCAAGGAGAAAAACTGGTAAATAGATTCGATCCAAATTCATATATAATTATAAGCAGAATACTCGATCTTCATGATGTATCGTACAACAGGGGAAGTGTTGAGGAAGTCCTTGCTTCAATAAAAGCTGCTGCTTTATGTATCGGAATTGATACCGACATCCTTTATCCGCCCGAAGAACAGAGATATATTCGACAACATATTTCTAATAGTGTTTATACCGAGATTAAATCAAGACATGGGCACGACGGATTTTTAATAGAGTTCGATCAGATGAGGGAAATTATCTTAAACTTTCTTAACAAATTATAACAACTTTAATAAACTAGAGGGAAAATGAAAAATGCAAAATTGATAATTATATCTGTTGCGATATTATTTTTGCTTAGTGGCTGTGTGCCCGGCGACGGATCAAGCACCATTGATGATCCCTCCGGATTATTCTCCGGTATCTGGCATGGTTGGATTGCTCCTGTAACTCTAATCTGGGGAATCTTTGACAATGCCATAAGAATTTATGAACCGATTAACACAGGCTGGTGGTACGACTTCGGTTATTATATCGCAATAATAGGAGGTTTCGGAGGTCTTTCCTTGTTTCGAAAAAAGAAGGGTGACGATTAATTCTTACAATTGACAGAAAAACTTGTCCCTTTTTAACCAAAAAATATTTACTTTTCTTCGTCGTTAAGAAATAGAAAAAAGAACCGGAGTTTAAAATGGTTTTAAGAATTAAAATTTTGTCGGGGTTTTTTATTCTTGCTTTAATGCTTTCGATTGCCGGCTTTTGGTCAATAAAGGAACTGAGGTCGATTGGAACCTCTGTTCAAAATTTGCTCGACGAAAACTACAAAAGTATTAACTCCGCAAAGGTAATGTTGGAAGCTCTCGAAAGGGAGGACAGCGGGATTCTCCTTTTGATGCTAGGGAAATGGGAAGAGGGGAGAAAAATCATTTCTGCCGGCGATAGTTTATTCCAATTGGGATATAATATAGCAAGCAGCAATATTACAATCGAAAACGAGAAATCGTATATCGAAGAAATTTCTAAAGATTATTTTCTCTACAAACAAACCTGGGAGCGACCTATTGTAGGCACCGATAGAGAAGGAAACATAACCTGGTATTTCGACAAACCCCACAAACAGTTCATGTCGGTTAAAGAATCCGTCAACAAACTGATGAACCTTAACGATAAAACAATGTTCGATACTGCTTCCGAACTTCAAAACAGAGCAAACCGTGCGGTAATGCCAGGTATTGTTGCAATTATAGCTGCGGTAATCTTTAGTCTAATCTTTACTTATTTTATAAATTATTTTATGATAAGCCCTATAGTCAAAATAACCAATAGTGTAACAGCATTTGTTACCGAAGGAAAAAATTACAACGTTGAAATCGAATCAAAAGATGAAATCTCAAGACTATCCGACTCTATAAGAACTTTGTGTGAATTTGTTAAAACCGCGGAGAGAAAAAATTGAGACCAAGGATTGTTATAAGATATGTGGGCATGGTTCTTATTATAAATGCTATTGCTTTACTAATTGCCGCAGCTGTTTCGCTTTATTATGGGGACTCTTCCTTCAGCACCTTATTATACAGCTCGTTAATTTCAGCCTCGTTTGGATTTTTCCCCCTCATTTTCGTTCCCGCAGTTTCACATTTAACAAACGATGAGGGAATTTTAATCGTTATATCAAGCTGGATACTCATCAGTTTAATAGGAGCCCTTCCATTTGTGCTTTGGGGAGGTGAATTTACTTTTACAAATGCATGGTTTGAAAGCGTATCGGGGTTTACGACAACAGGATCATCAATACTTAATAACATTGAAGCGCTTCCAATGGGTTTGTTGTTTTGGAGAAGTTTAACTCACTGGCTGGGTGGATTAGGAATAATAATATTTGTTCTCTCGTTGCTTCCCTCGATGGGAATGTCGGGATTAGTTCTTATAAGAAACGAGATGTCGCCCCTTGCTCGAAACAATTTCAGAGCAAACGCAAAAAACACCCTGCGAATTCTTTTGATTGTTTATGTTGGATTAACGGTATTGGAAACTGTGGCTTTGAAAATTTGCGGTATGAGCGTATTCGATGCCGTCACCCACTCATTTGCAACAATTGCAACCGGTGGATTTTCAACCAAAAATTTAAGTATAGCTCATTTCAACAGTGTCGCTGTTGAAAGCGTGATAATGGTTTTTATGATTTTCTCGGGAATACATTTTGGTATTCTTTTCATGACATTAATCGGCAGTAAATTGATTTTATTTAAATCAACAGTTGTACATTACTATGTTGCGGCTCTTTTAATTGGAACATTTATCTCAGCATATGATATCTACGGACACTATTCTTCAAGCTGGTGGGAAGCTTTGAGATTTGCTTCTTTTCAAGTAATATCGCTAGGAACATCAACAGGATTTGCGAATGCCGATAGCTCAGTCTGGCCTGCCTTGTCCAAAGTTATATTGATGTTTTTTGCGCTGCAGTGTGCATGTGCCGGCTCAACGTCGGGTGGAATTAAGGTTGATAGATTTGTTCTTCTTTGGAAAGATATTATAAGGCAGTTGAGACTGCTTCGTCATCCTAATGCAATTATCCCTGTAAGATTAGACGGCGAGAAGATCGAAGATTCGGTTGTATCCCAAAGTGTTCTTTATATTGTTGTTTATCTAACTGTAATTTTTGCTGCATCAACAGTATTGATTGCTTTAGGAGTTGAGGTTGTTCCTTCCATATCGGGAACAATTGCAACAATGGGCAATGTTGGTCCCGGTTTAAGTTACGTGGGTTCTACCGGGAATTTCAGTCAAATCCCTGATGCAGGGAAATGGATTTTAACAGGCACAATGCTACTGGGCAGGCTTGAAATTTACGGACTGTTGATATTTCTTCTTCCGAAAAGCTGGATTCCCAGAAATACAACTAACGCAATTTATAAATAAATGAAAGTGCAATATGAATATTGAAAAATTATTCGAACAAAATAAAATATGGGCGGAACAGATTGAGCATGAACATCCCGGATTTTTTGAAGAGCTTTCGAAGCAGCAGAATCCGAAATTTTTGTGGATTGGCTGCAGCGATTCCAGAGTACCCGCAAATCAAATAGTAAACCTAAAACCGGGAGAAGTATTCGTCCACCGGAACATAGCAAACCAAGTCTTATCAAACGATTTCAACTGCATGTCAGTTGTACAGTTTGCAATAGAAGTTCTTGAAGTGGAAGATATTATTGTTTGCGGACATTACGGTTGTGGCGGAGTAAATGCTGCATTGACCAGAAATGCTCATGGTTTAGTCGACTACTGGATTTGGAATATTAGAAATATTAAGAACAAATATTCAGATTTTTTCAATAGCCTTAATAAATCAGAAACTGCCGATAAATTATGTGAGCTTAATGTTATTGAGCAAGTTCACAACTTAGCAAATACTAAACCTCTAAAAGAAGCATGGAACAACAAAAAAAACATTAATATTCATGGATTTATTTATGGTTTAAATAACGGTTTATTAAAGAACCTCAACACTACAGTTTCTTCCGAAAAGGATACAGAGAAAATTTATCAAGAAAGCCTTGGTAAATTAATTTAGTTTCAGCCAAATGTTGAATTTCAAAATCCGGTAAATCAATTGGTGACAAAAGATCAATTTGATTCAGGAATATTAATCTGACATTCAAGATTCCCGCAATCTTGAAGATTTGTCTGCCGAAGGTATGATTGTGAGAATCTATTGTGTGTATTCAATTTTCCCTCGAAACTTTAATCATTATTCCTTAAGTTTAAGCTAAACCGATAAATCACAAAAATGAACAAAAACTTTCATTCTAAAAACAATTCCAAATCACTGATCACTGATTACAGATCA
>JAGFIY010000119.1 GCA_024103215.1 Melioribacteraceae bacterium
TCGGGTATGCCGCAACCTTTGATGTAAATGTTGTTCACACAGCAGTTTATGATATGGATAAATCCGAAGCAAGCAGAAAGTATATTGAAAGTTTTGAATCAACCGGATATTACTCATTTGATTATTATGTTGATAACTACGATCAGCTAACCGAACACATTAATAATGCAGAAGTAATAATGGGATTAGTAATTCCGCGTGGGTTCGAAGAAAAAATCAATCGAAGAGAAACCGTTCAGGTACAAGCAATATTTGACGGCTCGGACGGCAACACAGCATCAATCGCCGCCGGATATTTACAAGGCATAACTCAAAAATACTCTAAAGAAATTGTAACCGACATTCGAAATAAACTCGGGATGCAGGAAATTCCGGTTGGTTCCGTTCAACCGGAAACGCGTGTTTGGTATAACCCTGAATTAAAGACAAGAAATTTTATGGTACCGGGAATAGTTGCGCTGCTGCTGATGATTATAACATTAATTCTAACATCGCTTGCCATAGTTAAAGAAAAAGAAATCGGTACACTTGAACAATTAATTGTCACTCCAATAAAACCGATACAAATGATAATCGGTAAGCTTGTTCCCTTTACTTTGTTGGGATTTGCCGCTGTTATTCTTGTTATTGCCGCAATGAATATAATATTCGGAATTTCGGTAAAGGGCAGTGTTGTTTTTCTTTTATTTTCTTCATTTGTTTTTATTTTATCTACGCTCGGACTCGGACTGTTTGTTTCAACAGTTTCAAAAACTCAACAGCAGGCAATGATGCTTGCAATCTTTTTAGTAATGATGCCGATGGTTTTTCTTTCCGGTTTTGCCTTCCCAATTGAGAATATGCCGGAAATAATTCAATGGACTACCTACATAATTCCGCTTAGATATTTTATGACAATCATTCGCGGAATTATATTAAAAGGAATCGGCTTTGCCGATCTTTGGATTCAGCTTTTGGCAATGCTCGCGCTGGGCGTTTTAATTTTATCGCTGAGTGTAATGCGCTTCCAAAAACGGATAGATTGAGATTCCGTTCTTGTCTAAAATAAATAAAATTTCATTCCTTATATTTAGAGATGGAAAAATCAAATGAAAATTTCTAGCTTCATCATATTCATATCGATTGTTCTTCTGGTTTACATTTCGGTGAACTATTACATTTATTCTCGCGGACTAGCGGCAATCTCCAAGACATCTGTATTGAGAAATTATTTTATCATAATATTTTTGATATTGGCATTAGCATTTTGGATCGGAAGAATTTTAGAATCTTTAATGAATAATATATTTACGGATATTCTTGTTGTCATCGGATCTTTCTGGCTGGCATTCATGCTTTATTTTTTTCTGTTTGCTCTTTTATTCGATCTTTTAAGACTGATGAATTTTGCTTTTGGAATCTTCCCGCAAGTTATTGTAACCAATTATGCTAAAGCAAAGTTGATCGCATTATTTTCAACCATATTAATTACTACCGTGATTGTTGTTTGCGGACATATAAATTTTATAACTCCTAAAATTGAGAAAATTGCAATAAATCTACCTCAAAAAAAATCCCAAATAAAAACATTAAACATAGTCGCTGCATCTGATATTCATTTAGGTACGATTGTCGGGAAATCCAGATTAGTTGATTTAGTTGATATAATTAATAGATTGGACGCTGACATAATTCTGTTGGCAGGGGATATTTTTGATGAGGATATAGGTCCTGTTATTAAAAAAAATTTAGGCGATGATTTAAGAAAATTAAAATCTAAATACGGTATTTTTGCCGTTACCGGAAATCATGAGTACATAGGAGGAGCAGAAGCAGCAGTTAAATATATGGAAGATCATAGAATAAAAGTGCTTAGAGACGATGCAATTTT
The DNA here is from genome assembly GCA_024103215.1 of Melioribacteraceae bacterium. Classification (GTDB taxonomy): domain Bacteria; phylum Bacteroidota; class Ignavibacteria; order Ignavibacteriales; family Melioribacteraceae; genus JAGFIY01. The sequence goes on from JAGFIY010000119.1 coordinate 1,871, forward strand.
AATTGACAGTAGTTTCTATATAGTTGGAAGAGAAGATAAAGATAAACAACGCTTTTCGGGAACCGGACGAAAAGAATTAAATGAAATAATATCAACTTTAGATAGAGATTATCCTTCAATACTACTTGATCATCAGCCGCTTAATTTAGAAACAGCCAGAGAAAATAAAATTGATCTTCAAATTTCAGGGCATACACATCATGGTCAATTATGGCCGTTAAATTTTGTGACTTCAATGATATACGAGATAAGCTACGGTTACGAAAAAATCGACAACACTCATTACTATATTTCCAGCGGTTTTGCTGGCTGGGGACCTCCCGTTAGAACCGGAAGCAGAACAGAAGTAGTAAATATTAAAATCAATTTCGAATAATTTTATTCACTCCTCAGTCGGAAGATTATGCATTTTAAGAAATGAAAGTTTATCCCAGTAACCTCTTTGAAAAACTATCTTGCCTTCTTTTACTTGAAAAAATCCGCAGCCTCTTAAACCGAGCGGGTCTTTCCATTCCATAATTGCCCACTCTCCATCTTCAAACATATTCTCAACAATGCAGGTCATTTCGGCTTGAGCAAATTCTTTTTCAAACATTTCTTTAATTGCGGCTTTACCTTTAACCGGTTCGTTTGCTACTTGATGGTTAACCGCATCTTCGGCGTATAAATTTATAAGTGATTCAACATCGGCATTGTTGAAATGTTCTACCCACTTAATCAATATTTCTTTCGGAGAATTCATTTATCCCTCCTCGTATAATCTCGAACCTATTTATATGCGAATTGATTTGATAAATATATAAAAACTATCACAAAGCTTTGCCCGAGATATTTTTCGAAAAGTTAAAATGCATCTCTAATCAAAATCACTTAATTTAACGACACAGTCATCCACAATAATTTGAGGGCATAGTGGAACAAAGAACTTTACCCAACCTATTCGAAGAAAGCGTAAAAAAATATTCCAACAATCCGCTGATGTGGGAAAAAACTTCAGACAAATATGAGCCGCTTACTTATGCTGAAATGAAACCGCTGGTTTACAAGTTTGCCGCCGGTTTATTGAAACTCGGCTTGCAAAAAGGTGACAGAGCTGCGTTAATATCTGAAGGAAGAAATGATTGGGTGATAAGCGAGCTTGCTATTCTTTACTGCGGAGGTGTTAATGTTCCTATCTCGGTAAAAATTGATGAACCGAACGATTTAAAGTTTCGAATAGCTCATTCGGAATCCAAGTTTGTTGTTGTATCAAAAAATCATTTACAAAAAATTCGTCGCATTAAAAATGACCTGCCGGATTTAGAAAAGATTATTGTATTAGATAATATTTCTGATTTGCACGATGACGAAATCACTAAAGCAGAAGCATTCAAAATAGGCGAAGAATATTTACAAGACAATGAAGAATTTTTCAATCAAACTTGGCAATCAATAAAAGAAGATGACAATGCAAATATCTGTTACACTTCAGGCACAACCGCTGATCCTAAAGGAATTA
>JAGFIY010000091.1 GCA_024103215.1 Melioribacteraceae bacterium
AATTCTTCAGCACGATTTTTAATTGGTGCTATTATATCTAAGTGGTATTTGTTTGAGATTTCACATAAGTAAAAATCGCTGAAGACAACAATATTATTAATTAGGGAAGAGTCAATAAATCTCAAAGCAGAACTACTTAATTCATTTTCATCTTTCTGCAGAGAGAATAAAATTTCTTTTTCTGATGAAACAACAAAAATATTTTCATACCCGTGTTGATCTTGAATATGCGATAAACCTTTGTGCAAAGATGCTTTTGCTTCACGGTTATGATGATTACTTATCAATGTGATAGTATTTTCAATATAAGTAGGATTTTCGGAAAAGAATTTTGCTTCCGAATTCCTTTCGGAGATCCATTGAGTAAGTTGGTTTACTTTCAACTCTGAAATGGCACTCAATTCAGCAAATTTCTGTTTATGGATCCTCTCAGAAATAGTTTGTATGTAAAAATACCCAACTATTATTATGATTATGCTAATTAGAATTGTTACAGATGCTAGATAGAGTTTACTAAATTGTGGCTTATTGAAAAGTTTAATAATCATTAAGGTTGTCATCTAACTCATGAAATAATGGACCGGTAAGTACTATTGCAGATAATACCGGACATCTATATCAGAATATAAGTTATTTATGGAAATGATGCACTAAAATTTTAAATACAAATTAGTTTGTATATATTTATTCCCATTACAGAGTTCTACTAAAAGAATTAATTTTGTAAAGGGGAAAAAGATAAAAGGAGGAGAGAATAATAGGTAAATCGTTTATCTGACTGACTTAAGCAAATACTAAAATGATTAATCTCTTAGCCCCATGACCTATTGATCTTTTAATCTTTCTTCCCGCTTTAAGCGAACCATACTAGATTTGAGAATTAACTTCAGAATACAGAAGACATCACCAAAGCGGGATTCCTTCGGAAGAATTCAGAAGTCAGAATTTTTTGTATTGTTTTTTTATACCATTAACCCAAAGATTTAACCTCTTTTGTAAAACTTGTTATTGTAAAATTGCCGTCTGCTTTAGCTGACGGAATAGGAATGTAGCCAAATACTTTGGACTTTTCCCGAAGAGATCACTTTGTGAAGTCCCATTAAATGACGAAAATGTAGCATGCCTGACGGTAGTTAAGCTGAAGCTTTTCTTCTTTTATTGTTTTAATTCAACGTCGCTCAAAACCGACGGGAATTTTATTTTAATTCATAGTTATGTACAAATTCGATTGTTCTGCAGCAGTATTCAAATGAGATTCCTCTCTCGCTAAAATATGGCTCGCTCGGAATGAAAGTAAGTCCTAAATCTGTAATGTTTTTCAAAAATTATTTTGAGTTTCTTATGGAGATAATTTTATATTAGACTTCAAATTGTGCAAAATACAAAACCAATTTGAGGGGAAATATGCAGTCAAAATCAAAAACTCCGGCTGAATACATAAATGAATTACCTGAAGAAAGAAAAAAAGTAATAAAAAAGCTTCGCGAGGAGATCAAAAAAAATCTACCTAAAGGATTTAAAGAAGTAATGAGCTACGGAATGATCGGTTATGTTGTTCCTCACTCACTTTATCCTAAAGGTTACCATGTTAATCCGGAACTTCCGCTTCCGTTCATGAGTTTGGCTTCACAGAAAAATTATATTTCTTTTTATCATATGGGACTTTATTCCGGCAATTCAATCTATGATTGGTTTGTTAAAGAATATCCAAAACACGCAAATTCCAAATTGGATATGGGAAAATGCTGTGTTAGATTTAAGAAATTGGATGATATTCCTTATGAATTAATAGGTGAACTTTGCGAGAAACTTACTCCGCAAAAATGGATTGAGATTTACGAATCAGCATTAAAACAAAAATGAAAAATTATATTTGTTTGTTGAGAGGAATTAACGTAAGTGGTCAGAAAAAAATTTTGATGGACGATTTGCGGAAGCTTTTCGAATCATTGGATTTTTCCGATGTGAAAACTTATGTCCAAAGCGGCAATGTTTTATTCCGTTCAAAATCAAACGACATTATAAAACTTACGGACACAATCCAAAAGAAAATTGAGACAGAGTACAATTTCTTCGTGCCGGTGTTAGTAAAAACAGCCGACGATTTTAAGGAGATAATAGATCAAGTTCCTTTTAATGATAAGGAAATTGATCCAAAATTTTTGCACGTACTTTTTCTTTTTCAAAAAGTGATAGTTGAAGAACCGGAAAATTTAAACATTCCGATGAGTGAGGGAGAAGATTTTAAAGTTATTGACGATATAATTTATGTCTATTGCCCAAACGGATACGGCAGATCAAAACTGAATACAAATGTATTTGAAAGAAAGTTAAAAGCGCATGCTACCGGCCGAAATTGGAACACCGTGAATCAATTGTATAAATTGGCAATGAGTTAAAATGGCACAGAAAAACGTAAACAAAAATTGTTATATTACATAAGTTTACAAACAAAAATCGGAGGCATAAATGAAATTCAGCACAAGCGAAGTATATAACGCGGCAGTTATTTCCTTTAAGGGAAAGTTGATGGGTGGTCCCGATGCAGAAAATTTCCATAACAAATTAGTTGAATTTCTTGAATCGGGTAAAAAAAATATTGTGATTGATATGAGCAGTGTAAATTATGTTAACAGTACGGGAATCGGTAATCTAATCCGCGGTTACACAACGGTTAAAAATAACGGCGGACACTTAAAGCTTGCCGGACTTACTGATAAAATCGAAGGACTTCTTTCAATCACAAAACTAAATTCGGTTTTTGAACAGTACGCTACAATCGATGAAGCTGCTAAAAACTTTTAAAAGAATAATATTTAATATATTGAGTTTAAGGGAATAGAATGATAGAATACCTCGATCTTGTTAAAACTGTACTGGAAAATGGTGAACGAAAAACTTCAAGAACAGGTATAGATACAATTTCATACTTCGGTGCATTTTACCGTGTCGATTTATCAAAAGGATTTCCGCTTCTTACGACGAAAAGAATGATTTGGAAATCTCTACTCCACGAAGTACTATGGTATCTTTCCGGTGAAGATCATATAAGAAATTTACGCGAACACACAAAAATTTGGGATGCTTGGGCTGATGGTGAAGGAAATCTGCAAACAGCATACGGAAGATACTGGAGGCGTTATCCTGTTCCAGGTAAAAGTACGGCTCTGGGAAGCGAAGTATTTGTTGATGAGACAAATCCCTTTGTTAAAAAAGAAACTGACGGTTCGCTTTCGTTCGATCAGATAGGGTGGGTGATTGATCAAATTAAAAATAATCCTAACTCTCGCAGGATGGTTGTTACCGCCTGGCATCCGGCAAACGCTGTTATAAGCAAACTTCCGCCATGCCATTACACGTTTACGTTCAATGTGGTAAACGGTAGACTTAACTGTCATTTAACTCAAAGATCCGGCGATATTGCTTTAGGAATTCCTTTCAATCTGGCAGCTTACTCGATGCTTACGCAAATAATTGCGCAGGAAGCTGATCTTGCACTTGGTTATTTTGCTCACACCATTGTAGATGCACATATTTACGTGGCGGAAAAAGGCTCGGGAAAAGAGGAGTTCGATCACACTGCCGGACTTAAGGAGCAGCTCAAAAGAGAACCTCTGCCGCTGCCAAAATTGGTGATCGCAAAAAAACCTATCGATCAACTGACATTTGAAGATTTTGATCTGATAAATTATAATTCTCACGATAGAATAAAATTTGAAGTAGCGGTTTAAGATTAATAGTTACCGTATTTGTCCATTGCTATTTTCGGTTCTTCTTGCTAATATTTTAAGAAATTGAAGCGGGGGAGTTTTGAAAAAAATAGCATTTTTAATATTTGTTCTTACGGCATTATTTGCCTGCCGGGAAGGTATAGTTGAATTTCCCGAGGATTCATCCAAGGGGACGATTTATATTGATTCGGAACCAAGAGGTGCAAGAATTTACTTGAACAATACATTTATTTCAAAATTTACTCCTGACAGTATAATCAATCTCGATCCGGGGGAATACTCGATTACTTTAAGGGAGTTCGGTTATCTTGACACAACTGTTGTTGTTGATCTGAACGAAAATTTAGTTCCTTTTGTTAATGTTACTTTAATTCCTTATTGATATGAAAATCATAATCATTGCCGCTGTTGCAAAAAATGGTGTTATAGGCAAAAACGGTTCCATACCCTGGCACTCAAAAGCAGAATTGCAGCATTTTAAAAAAACCACAATGGGCTTTCCGATTATTATGGGAAGAAAAACTTGGGAATCGATCGGAAGAGTGCTCCCCGGAAGATTAAATATCGTTTTAACAAGTAAAGAATTCAAACCGGAATCGGAAAATTTGATTTATCTCGATTCTCTTGAAAAAGCACTTGAATTCTGCAGATCGAAAAAATATGAGAAGTGTTTTATTATCGGCGGAAGTCAAATTTATAAATCGGCTATAAACTCAGCCGATAGTATGATAATAACCAGAATGCCGTTTGAAATCGAAGGAGATTCATACTTTCCTCATATCGGCAGCGAATGGAATTTAATCACCACAAATAATCTTGAGGAATTCTCGATAGAAGAATACACACGAGTATCAATCTAATTTCGTATATTGCTTCCCCTCAAACCAGCTTAATATGAATTCTAAGATAAACATACTGCCCGAGCATGTCGCAAACAAAATTGCTGCCGGCGAAGTTGTACAAAGACCCGAATCTGTTGTAAAAGAATTAATCGAGAACAGTATTGACGCAAACGCGGATGAAATTCATCTTGTAATAAAACAAGCCGGCAAATCACTTATACAAGTTATCGATAACGGCGAAGGAATGAGCGAAGAGGATGTTAAAAAATCTTTTCTTCGTCACGCTACCAGCAAAATAAAAGACGAAAATGATCTTGAAAATATAAGGTCACTCGGTTTCCGCGGAGAAGCATTAAGTTCGATAGCGGCTGTCTCAAACTTCGAAATCAAAACCGAGCGGAAAGAAGATCAGTTCGGTTCCGAAATAAAATTGTTTGAAAATTCGGAATATGAGTTCAATCGGGGATCGTTTGCACAGGGAACGGTTGTTACTGTTAGAAATCTTTTCTTTAATCTTCCGGCAAGAAGAAATTTTTTGAAGTCGAACACAACCGAATTGAAGCATATCATCGATACTTTTAATAAATATTCTCTTGCATATCCTTCTATAGAATTTAAGTTTACAAACGACGGTGATTTGCTTTTCCACTACAAAAAAGAAAATCTTGAATCTAGAATCCAAAACGTAATTGCCGATAATATTACAGGTCTTACAATAAAGATTGAAGAGATAACAGACTACCTTACTCTAAAAGGTTATATAGCAAAACCGGCAACACTAAAGGACTGCAAGACGGATCAATATCTCTTTGTCAATAATCGTTCGGTAATGAATCGTTCGATCAATCACGCGGTGTTTTCGGCTTACGGAGATCTGCTTGAAAAAGGGGAATATCCTTTTTTCGTTTTGTTTTTGAATATTGATCCGAAATATGTCGACGTTAATGTTCATCCATCTAAGCTTGAGGTCAAATTCGAGAATGATAAAGAAATTTATTCTTTCGTAAATGCGGTTGTAAAGAAGGGACTCGGTACAGATGAGTTCGTTCCTATTTTCCCGATCAATAGTATCACTGGATCGAGAAACACTTCACGTTTTGAGGACGACAATGAGTTTGATGGATTTTCATCGCGAAGCAAACGAAATTTCAACAAGGAATATTCGGGCAAAGGCGCATTATCTGAAGATGATTTGAACATTCTCTTCAGTTCTATCAACAAAGAATTGAGGACAATCAAAAAAACAAACGGCGATCATCCTTTTGCTCCTGCGGCAGAGACAGAAATTTTATCGGATTCTCTCGAAATTGAAGGTGGATCATCTTCATCTACAAGTTTTATTGTTTCGATGCATAACCGCTATATATTATCCCAAATAAAAAGCGGATTGATGATTATTGATCAACATCGTGCACATCAAAGAGTACTTTACGAAAAAGCAGTTAAATCTTTCAAATCGGATTTCCCATTTTCACAACAACTTTTGTTTTCGCAAACTCTTAAACTCGATCCCGATGATTTTAAACTTACAAAGCAGCTTGAGGACGGACTTCAAAAACTTGGCTTCGAAATAAAGTTTTTCGGAAAGAATACAATTGTAATTGACGGCGTACCTTCGGATGTGAAACTAGGGAACGAAAGCGAAATATTTTTCGAAATTCTTGAATATTACCGTCAGCTAACTAAGCGAAGTGAATTAGGTTCAACTGAAAAACTTGCTCTTGCTTTTGCACAAAAGGCATCGATCAAGTACGGCGATGCAATGAGTGAGAATGAAATGCGGATTCTCGTCGATCAACTTTTTGCAACTTCAAAACCTATGGTCTCGCCTGACGGGATGCCGACCCTCATAAAAATCAAAACCGAAGATCTTGATAAGTGGTTTGGAAGATCATAACCTTTTTTTTATTTTTTACACAACTTTTAACTATAAGAATGGTCAAAAATGAATAACGAAGAATATATTCTACAAAAAGAGAAATATCAAAAAAACTTCGAAAAATCGAAGAAAATTGATTTTAAGTATACAACGGTTTCTGGGCAGCAAATTAAACCGCTTTACAGCCCCGACGATGTATCAAACATCGATTTTGTCAATGATATTAGCTTTCCGGGAGAGTATCCTTTTACGAGAGGAATTCATCCAACAGGCTACAGGGGAAAGATTTGGACAATGCGGCAGTTTGCGGGTTTCGGTTCGCCCGAGGATACTAATCAACGTTTTAAGTATCTATTGAAAAATGGTCAGACAGGTCTTTCAGTTGCTTTCGATCTTCCTACTTTAATGGGTTGGGATTCCGATTCGGAATACAGCAAAGGGGAGGTTGGAATATGCGGCGTTGCTATTTCTTCTCTTCACGATATGGAACGTTTGTTCGACGGCATTCCTCTCGATCAGGTTTCTACTTCAATGACAATAAATTCACCTGCTGCAATGATTTTCGCATTTTATCTAGCAGTAGCTGAAAAGCAGGGTGTTTCATTCGATAAACTTCGCGGCACGCTTCAGAACGATATCTTAAAAGAATATATTGCGCAGAAAGAATTTATTTACCCACCGCGCCCATCTATGAGAATCATTACTGATATGATTGAATATACTACAAATGAGGTCCCTCAGTGGAACCCTGTTTCGGTTAGCGGTTATCATATTCGCGAAGCCGGTTCAACCGCGGCTCAAGAACTTGCATATACTCTGGCTGATGGATTTGAATATATCGAACATTGTATTGAAAGGGGAATGGACGTAGATAGTTTTGCTCCTAGAATCTCTTTCTTCTTCAACAGTCACTTGGATTTCTTTGAAGAGATCGCAAAATTCAGAGCTGCGCGAAGAATTTATGCACGCAGAATGAAAGAAAAATACGGTGCAAAAAATCCTCGTTCCTGGTGGATGAGATTTCACACTCAAACAGCCGGCTGCACGTTAACTGCTCAACAACCTGAAAACAACATAGTGCGAACCGCATTTCAAGCAATGGCTGCGGTGCTGGGAGGAACCCAATCACTCCATACAAATTCGATGGACGAAACTTTGGCGCTCCCAAGTGAAAAAGCCGTTAAGATTGCGCTTAGAACACAGCAGCTTCTTGCATACGAAACAGGGGTAATAAATACAGTCGATCCTCTCGGCGGAAGTTATTTTGTTGAGTCCTTAACGAATAAAATGGAAGAAGAAGCAAATAGAATTTTCGATGAAATCGACGGATTCGGTGGAGTTATTCCTGCAATTGAAGCGGGATATTTTCAGCGTGAAATTGCAGATGCCGCATACAGGTATCAAAAGGAACTTGAAAGAAAAGAGAAGTTCATGGTCGGAGTAAACGAATTTGTTGAAGAAGAAAATACTATCGACATACCTATTCTTCAAATTTCCCCGGAAGTTGAAAAGAAACAGAAAAATGAATTAGCCGAACTCCGCCAGTCGCGTAATCAAAAGGATGTTGAACAATCTATAGAGGACATTAAATCTGCCGCAATCGATGGGAAAAATTTAATGCCGGTTTTTATTGAAGCATCCAAAAAATATTTAACGCTTGGGG
>JAGFIY010000185.1 GCA_024103215.1 Melioribacteraceae bacterium
TCAATTCGTTTTAATAGATCAAAACTATTCCCATCAACCGAAGTGTAAATTTCAACATATCTTGGAAGAAAGATCCAGGATAATATCTTATTTAAGAATCTGACATTTACCTTTTTAACAGGTGTTGGTTCTTCAAAATCTATTACTACATTAAAATCTTCTTCCTGAAATCCTTGCCAGGTTCCATCTGTATGAGCAACTGAACCGAGAACACCATCAACCAGCCCAAACTTTCCTCCGCCGGAATAGTTTTCGCTGTAAGAAACGTTATATGTTACCTCTTTTGAAAAGGCTTTGTTCTCCGGGAGAGACAAACTATTTCTTTTTCCCAGTTGTTTTTCGCCGTCAAACAATGCAAAGTAAATAGTTTCCCCGGGCTTTATAAAAATAGGTCGTGCGTAGTTAGACCAGCTTGCGCTGTTTTCTTCTTTGCCAAACTTGATTTGGAAAAAATCGAGTTCTGTTTTTAAGTCGAGTATTACCGATATCTTTTCCTCATCAAATGACGTTTCGGCCCAAACCGAAAACAAACTTTTTGAATAATTTATTTCAGCCGCATCATATCTTAAAAATTGAACACGAAGTCTATCAACAAAATTGTAAAGATCTTTTTTCACCGGATTAGTCCAACCGACTTCTGCCATTGCAGCAATACGAGGGAAAACCATGTATTCGACATGTTTTTCGTCGTTCATATATTCCGTCCAAACATTTCCTTGTACACCTAGAATATGTTTTGCTTCCTGTGCAGTCAATGTATCGGGAACAGGTTCGTAGTTATAAACTTTACTTAAAGGAACATATCCGCCGATTGCTATAGGCTCGTTTTGGGGCATAGATTGATAATAATCGAAATAGCAGTTTGAAGTTGGGGTCATAATAACATCGTGACCGCTTTGCGCAGCAGCAATTCCGCCTAGTATTCCACGCCAAGACATTACTGTTGCTCCGGGAGCCAACCCCCCTTCTAAAATTTCATCCCATCCGATTATTTCTTTCCCTTTCGAATTTAAAAATCTCTCTATTCGTTTAATGAAATATGATTGAAGTTCGTGTTCATCTTTTAATCCCTCGTTACTAATTCGTTTTTGACAGAGAGGACAGTTTTCCCATCTTTCCTTTGGTGCTTCATCGCCGCCGATATGAATATACTTTGACGGAAACAACTCAATAACTTCGGCAAGAACATTTTCAAGGAATGAAAAGGTTTCTTCTTTTCCCGCACAAAAGATGTCCGGAAAAACTCCCCATGTTGTTGCCGCTTCAAAAGGACCTCCCGTGCAGGAAAGCTCGGGATAAGCCGCTAATGCAGCTAGTGCATGACCCGGCAGCTCAATTTCGGGAATAACAGTGATGAATCTGCTTGCCGCATATTCTACTACTTCTTTTATTTCATCTTGAGTATAATAACCGCCGTAAACTTTGCTGTCACCCATTGTTTCTTTTCTCTTCGATCCGATTTCAGTAAGCTTTGGGTATTTCTTTATTTCAATTCTCCATCCTTGATCTTCAGTTAAGTGCCAGTGAAATGTGTTCATCTTGTGCATTGCAAGAAAGTCTATGTATTTTTTTATGAACTCGACAGGAAAGAAATGACGACAGACATCTAAATGCATTCCACGGTAAGAGAACCGCGGGGAATCTTCTATTACAACTTTTGGAAGAACCCAATTGACATTTTTAGCGATAGTGTTGGAATAAATTTGTGCAGGAAGCAGTTGAAGAAAGGATTGAATTCCGTAAAAAAGTCCGGTTGGTGTTTTGGCACTTAACTTTATTTCATTGTCTATTTCGAGTTTATATCCCTCTTCGTTTTTAACCTCTGGCGAAATTGATAAAATAAGTTTTGCTGAGCCTTCAAATTCGACAGTTCCTTCTCTAACAAGATCGATGTTTGCCGCCGACTTCAAACGCTCACCTAAATAGCTTATCACATAATTCAGTTCTTTGGATGTTTCGTTTTTGGAAAAAACAATTTGATCCGTGAGCTGTATGTAACCCTGCCTCGGCCTAATTTCATCGGGATTGGGAATATTGTTAATCATTATTTTTTCTTCTTCGGAACAATTGGTAAAAATTAAAAGCGGAAGAATAAGCAAAAGCGTTTTTAAATATTTCATTTCTTCTCAGAATTGTTTTTTAGAATGCCGTTTGCCCTCAACAGATAAATTTTAATCAACAAACTAACCGGCGAATTTAACTTTCCCACTTGAGTCGTATATCCGCAACATAATTTTTGTTGTCCTTTCCGATAAGTACAGGGTTTATGTCAAATTCTTTAATGTTCGGATTTTCTATCATCATTTTTGAACATGATTTAATAATTTGTTTCAATCCGTCGATATCCGATGATGATTCGCCCCGCACGCCTTTTAATATTTTCCCTATTCTTGTTGAATCGATCATATCATCAATGTCGTAATTTGTTAAGTAAGCAGATTTAATAGCGGTATCGTTCAATACTTCAACGTACTTGCCGCCGGCTCCGAACATGATTACTGGACCGAAGGACGGATCTCTGAAACCGCCGATTAAAACTTCGTGCTTTAAATCGATAAACGGTTGAATTAAAAATTCTTCGACCTCAAAGCCAGCCGATTTAAAGTTTTTGGAAATTTCTATAGCTGCCGCCTTAAGCTCTTCCGGATTTTTCACGTTTAACTTTACGGCATTCATTTCAGATTTATGAACAACTTTTTTGTTTATTCCTTTAATAACAACAGGGAAAAGATTTTGTTCTATCGAATTTAATTTGTCGGGTGTTACGATACGGTTTTTTAGTATCGGAATTTTGTAATCATCGGCGATCTTATAAATATTTTGCTGAGAAAGAAAACCGGGACTAAAGTCATATTCGGTTTTGGTTTTTAATTCCAGCAGTTCTTTGTACTCCTCAAAAGTTTTTTTCATCCGCGCTCTTGATTCTGCATAAAACAGCATGTTTGAAATAACCGGTGCGGGGTCTTCAGGATTACGAAAAACAGGAAGGTGTTTTTTGGAAGATTCTCTGTACTTATCCCAAAATTCTGGGAGGGGCATATCAACCTGGAATATCGGTTTTTCAGATTTTATTTCGTTAACGCTTTCAACAACGTCAAATGGTCTAACCATAACCGGCTCAACAAAAATTGAAATTATTGCATCAACGTTTTGATCCTGAGCTGTAATCTCGATCACTTTCCTGAAAGCTGCGGCATCGGCTCCTGGCAGGAGATCAATCGGATTTTCGATGCTTCCGTCGGCTAATACAATTTCGCTTAACTTTTGTTTTGTTTCATTGCTAAGCTGTGCAAGGGCAAGATTATTTTCTTCAAGAGTATCAACTGCAAGAATCGCAGGACCTCCGGCGTTGGTAACAACTGCAATTCTGTTTCCTTTCGGAATAGGGAAATTTTCAAATCCCTTTGCCGTATTGAACATTTCATTTATGTCGTTAACGCGAATAATTCCAAACTGTCTTAAAAGTGAGTTAACAACTTTATCCGAGCTGCTCAACGCACCTGTGTGTGAAGAAGCTGCCTTTGCTCCGCTCGATGTTTTACCTGCTTTTAAAACTATAGTTGGTTTGGTTATTTCTCCGGTAATAAACGGTTTTAGAAAGCCTAGTCCATCAACAAAGCTTTCGAGATAAAAAGTAAGAGTTTTTATGTAATCATCCTCTTCCCAAAAATAGAGAAGATCGTTTTCGTTAATATCCGCTTTGTTGCCGACACTAATAAAGTGTCCAAACTTTATATCCGTTTCCCTCAAAGAATTTAAAACAGCAGCTCCGAGAGCGCCGCTTTGGGACAAAAACCCAGTTTGACCCGAATGCGGTTCTTCGGCAACAAATGTAGCGTTTAGTTTAATTTCGTTGTGAGTATTAATCACTCCCATACAATTTGGTCCAACCAGTCTACCTCCCGCGCGCTTTACTTTTTCTGCAATTTCTTTCTCAATCTCCTCACCCTCTTTTCCGGTTTCTTTAAAGCCGGCAGTTATTACGATGTAAGATTTAACACCTTTCTCGATCAAAAGATCAATCGAACAATCAACCGAATGCTTAGGCACAACAAGTATTGCCAGATCAATCGGATCTTTAATCTCATCAATAGATTTATAGCTTCTGTAACCGAGAAGACTTTCGGATTTTGGGTTTACCGGATAGATAATTCCTTTGTAATGAAAATGGCTTATTGTGTGAAGCATTTCATATCCGATACTTTTTTCTCTTGCCGAAGCACCGACAACACAAATTGATTTTGGGTAGAATAAATTCTTAATGTTATTTTTCATCCTGATCCGTTGTTAAAATAAAACAAAGTTGTCCTAAAAAATAACAAATCTTATTTCTTTTATCACCCGATAAATAATAGATTGAAAAAATCTTATTGTTTATATTGTAAAAAATACCGGAGACTAAAATGAAAAAAATAATAGTTATTTATCTATTAATATTTGCCGGTTCTATTGTTGCTCAGGAGGTTGCATCAAACCCAACGCGTCCTTCGGCATCGGATAATGGTTTTTTAACTGCGCCGGGTTATTTGGAATTGGAAATTGGCTGGACGGGAGAAGAAAATTTTTGGAGCGTTCCAACACTTATGAAAATTACTCCTTTTTCAAACTTTGAACTTGGTTTTTTAATGAGCGGAATAGTCAATCACTATAAATTTGAAGGAGTATCGGAAACTGAAACCGGTGATTTCGGAATGCAACTTAAATCACAAGTATACTCTAATCCGGGAACCGCTATTTCTGTGTTGGGACGAGCAGAATTTTTGGATAATGATATTCAAAGATTTACAGTATATACTGCGTGGTCTTTTGTAAGAACGTTCTTTAAAGTCGACGCAACAGTTGGAGGCGTTTTTCATTCAAAAAATTTTGATGGAGCAAATTCACTCATTTATGCTGTTGCTGTTTCACCAAAGCTTAACAGCGAAGCCGGGATTTATCTTGAAATTTTCGGAGAATCAAACGAGACAGCAAAACCCATTTATGCTGATCTTGGAGTCTCATATGCAGTTTCACCGAGATTTGTTTTTGATGCCGCATATTTTATGGGTTTAAATGACGATGCCACGGATTGGCAAATTCAAATAGGCTTTACTGCGACGTTGTTTAAAGTTTTCATATAGATTTTTGCTCACACGTTAAAAGTCCTTTAGTCACTTATTTATTGAATCGTAAAAGAAGATATCATATATTATATTGTTTTACTAAAAGCCGGAGAAATTTATGAGAGAAGTACAGTTGATAAAACAGTTTGAGGAACGAATTAACAATGGTGAATCAATTGAACCAAAAGACTGGATGCCGGAAAAATATAGAAAGCAATTGATCAGAATGATGTCACAGCATGCTCACTCCGAAATTGTCGGGATGCTTCCCGAAGGCAACTGGATCACAAGAGCACCGAACTTAAGAAGAAAACTTGCGCTGCTTGCAAAAGTACAGGACGAAGCCGGACATGGACTTTACATCTACAGCGCAACAGAAACTCTCGGTGTGGATAGATCTGACCTTATCGAACAGCTTCTTACCGGAAAAGCAAAGTATTCATCAATTTTTAATTATCCGACACTCAGCTGGGCTGATATTGGTGTAATTGGTTGGTTGGTCGATGGTGCAGCAATTGTAAATCAAACTATGCTTGCAAAGGGTTCTTTCGGGCCGTATTCCAGAGCTATGATAAGAATTTGTAAAGAGGAAAACTTTCATAAGAAACAAGGATTCGAGATTGTTGCAACTCTTGCAAAAGGAACTCCCGAACAGAAGGAAATGGTGCAGGATGCTGTTAACAGATGGTGGTGGCCCTCCCTTATGATGTTTGGCCCTCACGATTCGGATTCACCTAATTCGGAAGATTTAATGAAATGGAAAGTAAAGCTTAACAGCAATGATGAGCTGAGACAAAGATTTGTTGACTTAACAATTCCACAGGCAAAAGCCGTAGGGTTAACAGTTCCAGATCCCGATCTAAAGTATAATGAAGAAACCGGTCATTGGGAGTTTGGAGAAATTAATTGGGAAGAATTTTGGAATGTTGTTAAAGGTAATGGCTTGATGAACAAAGATAGACTTAGGGCAAGAAACAAAGCTCATGAAGAAGGAGCTTGGGTACGCGAAGCAGCAAGGGCGTATGCAGAGAAAAGAGAAACAGCAAATTAGTTTGATAAAATTTATTGGATAATAATATGTCTGAAGGAATTCTTTGGGAAGTTTTTACTCAATCGAAAAACGGTGCACCTTTTACACATGCGGGAAGTCTTCATGCCGCGGATGAAGAAATGGCATTACAAAACGCAAGGGATGTCTATACTCGCCGCGGTGAAGCAGTAAACATCTGGGTTGTGAAATCAGAAGAAATTGTTGCATCAAGCCCGGGAGAAAGCGGCCCCTTCTTCGATCCCGGAAATGATAAAGCATATCGCCATCCACAGTTTTATAAAGTTCCAAAAGGTGTGCGGGGAATATAATGAATAACTTCTTGTTTGAATTTATTTTAAGACTAGGTGATGATAACTTAATTCTTGGTCATAGACTTTCGGAATGGTGCGGACACGGGCCCTATCTCGAAGAGGATATTGCATTGACCAACATTGCTCTTGATCATATAGGTCAAGCCTCGGCTTGGCTTAAACTTGCCGGAAATGCAGAAGGAAAAAACAGAAGCGAAGACGATCTTGCTTATAAACGTATCGAAAGAGAGTTTGTAAATCTGCAACTTGTCGAACAACCAAATACTGATTTTGCTTACACGATAATCCGCCAATTGTTCTTTGATGTTTATCAACTTTATTTGTATGACGAGTTGACAAAAAGCAGCAACGAAGAAGTTGCAGCGCTTTCGGCAAAATCACTTAAAGAAATTAAGTATCATGTAAGACATGCTAAAGAATGGGCTCTTAGATTAGGCGACGGAACCAAGGAGAGTAACAGACGAGCACAGATTGCGGTTAATGACCTCTGGAGATACACTCACGAAATGTTCGTTACCGATGACGTTGTCGAAGCGTTGATAAAGGAAAGAGCAGCGCCTGATTTAGCTTCAATCAAAATAAAATGGGAGGAGATGATATCTCAAATTTTTAACGAAGCAAAACTTTTTATCCCCGAAAACGAACCACCGATTATTCTCAACAGCCGAAAAGGAGTTCATTCGGAAAATTTGGGACACATTTTAGCAGAACTGCAGTTTCTGCCCAGAACATATCCAGACGCAAATTGGTAACAAAAATTTTGTATTAGAAAAATGGATAAAGAAAAAATTATAAATCTACTTAAAGACGTACAAGATCCCGAAGTGCCGGTTCTTGATGTTGTTTCTATGGGAGTTGTTAGAGATGTAAAAATTGAGCAAGCCAGAACCATCGTAACAATTACTCCTACCTATACAGGCTGCCCGGCGATGAATACAATCGAAAAAGATATTGTTGATAAATTAAAATCCGTAGGAATTGAAAAGGTAGAAATCAAAACAGTTTTTTCTCCAGCTTGGACAACGGATTGGCTCAGCGAAGAAACAAAACAAAAACTTAGAGACTATGGAATTGCACCGCCCGGCAAAACCGATGAATCGGATTTTCTTCAATCATTTTTTACAAAAAAAGTTGAATGTCCCTTCTGCGGTTCGGACAACACAAAAGTAACAAGCGAATTCGGATCAACGGCTTGCAAATCCCTTCATTTCTGCAGCGAATGCAGTCAACCGTTCGAACATTTCAAATGTATCTAATCCTCGAACATCATTTTGTATAAACGCTCAATTTCTTCCTGCAATTCGGACAGACCGACAGTTCGCGATTTTCTGATATATTCCCGTCCCTCAAAGTAAACAATAATTGTCGGTACACTGAAAACACTCAATTGTGCAGCAGCTTCCTTTGAATCTTCCGCATCCACATAAAGAAAAAGAATTCTCGGAAAATTTTCGTTAATCATTTCTATAACTTTGGGTTTAAGCACCTTGCATACACTGCACTCTTCGGTGCTCACATATAAAAGAACAGCCGAGTTAGTGTGAATTAAAGTTTCAATTTCGTTATCTGCCATTTTATTCGCCGTATTTAATCGAACAATTATCACAATTGCGACAGTCTTTTTCTCCCGGAAAACCAAAGTAGTCCGAGATGTAAACCCTGCGGCAATTTTTGTTGTTTATGTAATTAACAAGAGCAAGAAGTTTTTTATTGTCGGATAACAGTTTTTCATTAAGATAATCGTCGTCGGAAAGCTGCTCGGGCAGAGTGCTTACTACCTCCAAGTTTTTTTCTTCGAGCGAACCTTCGGTCACACCATATCTATCAAGCATCGAGAAGACGGTTTCCAAGCGGAAATCGTTTTTGTCTTTAAACGACATCTGTTCTCGGAAATAATCTACATCAAGCGAATTTAGTTTATCTTTGTTGGCCATAAGCAGATCAAATACACGGTGATAATAATCAGCGTTAGGGTTAGACCATTTAATAAACTCCATTTGGGTAAGCAAGTCGTTTTGACTGTAAAGAAGTATACATAACGAAGCTAGTCCGTCTCGCCCGGAGCGCCCGATTTCCTGGTAATATGATTCTACAGAAGAAGTAACTTCAGCGTGAATTACAAATCGTATATCGGCTTTGTCGACACCCATCCCGAAAGCATTTGTTGCAAGCACAATATTAGAAGCCCCGGACATAAAATTGTACTGCATCTTCTTCCGTTCCGAGGCGTCAAGCTTTCCGTGATAAACATTGTGTTTGATTCCTTTTCTTTCTAAGTACTCGGAAAATTCTGAAAGTGTTTTTATTAGAGAAAAGTAAATAATTCCCGGACCAGAATATTCTTCAATAACCTGTGAGATCAATTTAAATTTACTTTCGAAATCGTAAGTGTTTGCAACCTCAAGTCTAAGATTCGGCCGTTCGATCCCTTGATGAAAAATTTTTATCTCGTTTTTGTCGAGATTCAATTTTTTAATTATATCTGCCTGAACATCTTTTGTTGCAGTTGCTGTTAAAGCAATAGTTAAAGGATTTCCAAGCATTGCTCTAAATTCCCCAATGCGTGAATAATCCGGACGAAAGTCGTGCCCCCACTCGGAAATACAATGAGCTTCGTCAACAGCAAGTAGCGAAATATCGGCTTCCTTTATCTTCCCGATGAAAGTATTTTTTCTAAATCTTTCGGGGGTAACATAAAGAAGTTTAATTTTTCCGCTCACAAAATTTTGAAGACGTTCTTCCCGCTTACTTTTAGAAACAGTTGAATTTATAAACGATGCAGGAATGCCGCATTTTCTTAATCCGTCAACTTGATCCTGCATAAGAGCAATTAAAGGGCTTATTACAAGAGTTCCTCCCTCAAAAATCATTGCGGGAACTTGATAACAGAGTGATTTTCCAGCTCCCGTCGGCATCAGTACAAGTGAATGCTTTTTTTTAATTAGGGTTCTATCAATGATTTGTTTTTGGAGTCCTTTAAAAGAATTATAGCCCCAATGCTTTTTCAATATATCATAAATTTTTTGTTCCATATTCAAATATACTTAAACAAATGTGGAGATATATTAAAATATTCCGGCGGCTTTCTTTGTGGAAAATGATTTTTATATATTTCTAATGAAAGTAACTTACTTGAGAGAGATAGATGAAAAAAAGCATAATTATCCTTGTCTTCTGTTTTGTATTTGTCACGGCATCGGCTATTAATGGACAGTCTTCCAAAGGATCGTTTGCAGAAAGAATTAAATTTTCGGGAACTTGGTTTCTTGGTTTTCATCAGGGGAAAATGGACGGAGAAGATTTCAGTTCGTTTTTCATCCGACGAGGATATTTTACTGTAAGAAATAGTTTCAACGATAAATTTTCTTTAAGATTTACCACCGACATAACACTGGATGAAGAGGGGGACGGAGAGGGAGATATTGAAATTAGATTGAAGTACGGCTATATAAATTATAAGTTCGGGAGTCTTGGTTTCTTAAACGATCTATCTGCAGAGTTCGGGATAGTTCATAGACCTTACATAACTTTTGCTCATGATATTTATAATTATCGCGTTCAAGGGGCAACAATCCTCGATCGATTTGATATGACAAGCTCCGCAGATTTCGGAATTTCGTTTTTCGGGCTTCTCGGCGGAAAGATGGATAATCAATACATTAAATCGGCCGACGATAAACATCCCGGTAAATTTGGAAGTTTCGGGTTTGGAATCTATAACGGGGCTGGATATCACGGAATCGAAAAAAATAAAAGCAAGGTCTTCGAAGGAAGAATAAGTTTAAGACCCTTGTGGAATTTATTGCCGGGATTGCAGCTTACTTATCTTGGGATTTTCGGAAAAGGAAATACGGATGCGGAGCCCGATTATAATGCAAACGCTTTCGATTTTTCGTATCAGAGCAGCCTTATTAACTTGCAAGGATTATATTACAATGGGAAAGGCAAACAATCCGGAACACTTCTTGACGAAAACGGTAATGTTGCGAAAAGAAAGGGATACTCTGCATTTGCGGAATTGAAAATTCCAGGAACCAAGTTTGCTGTTTTCGGAAGATATGATTTTGTCAAAAACGAATTTATTTCATACGATGTAAAAAATAAACTAATGATTGCAGGAATTGGATATACTTTTTTGGAAAGAAACAGAGTTATATTAAATTTTGAAAAACTCGATTCAGATGAATTGGATGAAGACAATAATTTTATCGAAATGGTATTTGATATTAGATTTTAAGGGGTATAATGAAGCACTTAATCATAGATAAACTCAACAACACTCTTATTGTTAAACTTAACCGCCCGGAGGTTTTCAACAGCTTCAACAAGGAAATGGGCGAAGAATTCTTGCAGACACTTCTCAACTCATCAGAAAATAACGAGATAAGAGCGATACTTATTACTGGCACGGGAAAAGCATTTAGTGCCGGACAAGATTTAAGCGAAGTTATTCCTGATGATAACACAATGGCTGATTTAGGAGAAATTCTTGAAACCCGATACAATAAAATTATTAAGCTTATACGGAATATCGAAAAACCTGTTATAGCGGCAGTTAATGGAGTAGCAGCAGGGGCAGGTGCAAATATTGCTTTGTCCTGCGATATTGTTGTTGCATCTTCCAAAGCATCTTTCGTTCAAGCGTTTTCTAAAATTGGACTTGTTCCGGATAGCGGAGGAACGTTCTTCTTGCCAAGAATTATAGGACTACAAAAAGCCTCTGCCTTAATAATGCTTGGCGAAAACATAAATGCAGAGGAAGCCGAAAGAATTGGAATGATATACAAAGTCTTTCCCGAAAACGAATTCGAAAAAATGTCGCTTGAACTTGCCGATAGACTTGCCCAAATGCCGACGAAAGGTCTCGGATTTACAAAAAAATTATTAAATCAATCCTTCAATAATTCTTTAGAAGATCAATTAGAAATAGAGAAAGAATATCAAATTAAAGCGGGAAAGACTTATGATTATGCCGAAGGCGTAAAAGCGTTTAAGGAAAAAAGGAAACCCGTCTTCAAAGGAGAATAAAGATGAAATATTTTACTGCATTTTTTCTTTTAATTTTTGCGGCACTAATTCTATCGAGCTGTTCGGATACAAACTATGCCGACTTAGTTTTTATTAACGGAACTATTTACACTGTCGACGATGAAATAGGAACAGTGCAGGCACTCGCAATTGATGCAGATACCATTATGTTTGTAGGGACCGCGGAAGAGATTAAGGATTTTATCGATGATGATACAAAGGTGATAGATCTTAACGGCGCTACGGCAATCCCGGGGTTTACCGACAGTCATGCCCACTTTCTCGGACTCGGTGAATTGAAGCTTAAAATCGATTTGCTCGATACGAAAAGCTGGGACGAGGTTGTTGAACTTGTGAGAAAATCTGCCGAAGAAAAAGAAATTGGTGAGTGGATAATCGGGAGAGGATGGCATCAGGAAAAATGGAGCGATATTCCTGAACCTAATGTTAACGGTTATCCATATCACTACGATTTGACAAAAGCTGCACCAAATAATCCGGTAATTCTAAGTCACGCAAGCGGACACGCAATAATTGTGAATGAAGCAGCTATGAAACTTGCAGGTATTGAAAAAACCACCCTCGATCCGATCGGCGGAAAAATTGTAAGAGACAAAAACGGCAACCCTATCGGTGTGTTTGAAGAAGAATCTGCCGAAGCTTTAATAAGAATTCATTATGATGAATACTTGAATCAGCGTTCACCCGAGGAAATTGCAGAAGATAAAATTGCAGCAATCTTTTCGGCACAAAAAGAGTGCTTCGAAAATGGGATAACCTCGTTTCATGATGCCGGAGCAACTTTTGAAACTATTGATGTATATAAAATGCTTGTGGATAGCCATGAACTAAAGATCCGGCTTAATGTCATGATCGGCGAAGACAATCAAACCATCAGAGAAAAAATTGATGATTATTGGCTGCGCGGTTACGGAGATCATCACTTGAACGTAAGTTCTATCAAAAAGTATGTCGACGGTGCGCTCGGTTCGCGCGGCGCGTGGATGCTTGAGCCGTATTCTGACTTACCAACACACTCTGGCTTGAATGTAACTTCTATCGATGAATTGGAAGAAACAGCAGAATTTGCATTTGAAAATGATCTGCAGCTTTGCACTCACGCCATCGGTGATAAAGGCAACCGGGTAATGCTTGACATTTATGAAAAGCTCTTAGCTCAAAATACAGATAGACGCTGGCGGATTGAACACGCTCAACATTTAAATCCCGCCGAGGTTGAAAGATTTCCGGCTAATGGAGTTATAGCATCCATGCAAACCGTGCATTGCACTTCGGATGCCGTGTTTGTCGAAAAACGATTGGGCGAAAAAAGAGCAGAAGAAGGCGCATACGTTTGGAGAAAACTTTTAGAAAAAGGAGCTCTTATTTGCAACGGAACAGACGCGCCGGTTGAACGAATTAATCCTATTCAAAATTTTTATGCAGCGGTAACAAGAAAACTAGATGACGGATCTGAATTTTATCCCGCACAGAAAATGACGAGAGCAGAGGCATTAAAATCATATACAATTAATGGAGCGTATTCTTCGTTTCAAGAAGATGTTCTCGGTTCGCTTAAAACGGGAAAATATGCGGACATAACGGTTCTAAGCAAGGATATTTTAACCGTTCCGGAAGAAGAAATTCTTGATACAAAGATTTTATACACGGTAAGCGGCGGAAAAATAGTTTTTAAAAATGATACTAATTAAGGAAAAATATTAATGAAGGTTGAAGTCTCAAACGGAGAGCTTGTAGATAAAGTTTCAATTTTACGGATTAAACTCAATAAAATTAAATCCGAAGAGAAGCTTAAAAACGTTAGAGCGGAATTTGATATTCTCTTTGAAGAAATGAAAAAGCTCGGAATAAATGAAAACACCGAGGAGTACAAAGAGCTGATCAAAGTTAACACTGACCTTTGGGAAATTGAGGATAAAATTCGTGTAAAGGAATTGGATCAAGAATTTGATGAAGAGTTTATTGAGCTTGCTCGGTCGGTCTATATTCAAAACGATAAGCGATTTGAACTTAAGAAGAAAATTAATGCGGCCACTAATTCTTCTCTTTTTGAGGAGAAGGAATATGTAGATTATAAAAATAAATGATCGCTGAAGGGAATATAAAAACAATCGATATAGATAAATCCGTTTTACAAAGAATAATTCTGCCAAACAATAATTCCGAAGTAACTGTTTATCTTAAACGCGACGATTTGATTCATCCGGAAATTTCAGGAAATAAGTGGCGCAAGCTGAAGTATAATTTATTGGAGGCTAAAAAGAATGGTTATGGCCGGCTGTTGACCTTTGGCGGAGCGTTTTCAAATCATATCTATGCCGTTGCTGCCGCAGGAAAAATTTTTGAATTCAAAACTATTGGAATCATCCGAGGGGAAGAACACCTTCCGCTTAATCCAACGCTCAAATTTGCTGTCGAAAGCGGAATGGAACTCCATTATTTGAAAAGATCAATTTATAGAAACAGAAACGATAAAAATTTCCAAGCGGAAATTGCAGAGCAGTTTGGAAATGTTTATATCATTCCCGAAGGCGGAACAAACAATCTTGCTCTTGACGGTGTTGCCGAGATTATTGACGAACTTTATGTCGACTTCGATTATATTTTTACTCCTGTCGGCTCAGGTGGAACATTAGCAGGACTTGTTTATGGATTAAACGGGAAGAAAAATGTTGTAGGAATTTCTTCTCTTAAAAACGGAAATTATCTAAACCAAATTGTCGGTGATTTACTAAAAAAGAAACTGCCTGTCGCTCCCGATAATTGGAGAATAATTTGTGATTACAGCTTCGGCGGTTTTGCTAAGATTAAGCCGATTTTAGTTGAATTTGTTGAACGTTTTTATTCTCTAAATGCAATTGAACTTGATTATATTTATACGGGGAAGATGTTGTTTGCTGTTGATGATATGATTAGGAATAACTACTTTTCAAAAGGTTCAAACGTTGTTGCTTTGCACACAGGAGGACTTCAGGGTAACGCTGGGATGCAGAGCAAAATAAAAAAGCTTACAATAGAGAATTATTATGATTGACAAAAGAAAATATAAAATTGCTGTTGTCGGTGCTGGCACTATGGGTACCGGAATCGCACAAGTGGCTGCATCAGCCGGACATGAAGTAACGCTTGTCGATACCAACAAAGAGGCACTCGAAGGGGCAGAGGAAAATCTTAAAAAAATATTAACTCGTCTTTCCGAAAAGGGAAAAATTAATATTGAAGATGCTCATTTAATTTTTGAAAGAATTGATTTTAAAAATGATTTGAACACAAATGATTATTCGATCGTGATCGAAGCAATTGTAGAAAACCTTGTGATTAAAAAGAAATTGTTCTCGAATTTGGAAGCTAAGTTAAACAATGAAACTATTTTTGCAACAAACACCTCATCACTTTCTATTACGGCAATTGCATCAGCTTGTCAAAAACCGGAACGGGTAATAGGCACACACTTTTTCAATCCCGCCCCACTTCTGCCTTTGGTCGAAATTGTTCCCGGGCTTACAACTAATAAAGAGATAATTCAAAAAACAAAATCGTTACTTGATGCTTGGGGAAAAACAACCGTAATTGCAAAAGATACTCCCGGATTTATTGTTAACCGCGTAGCCCGACCCTTCTACGGTGAAGCTCTAAGAATTTATGAAGAAGGAATTGCCAACGTTGCGACAATTGATTGGGCAATGAAAGAACTCGGTGGATTTAAAATGGGTCCGTTTGAATTAATGGATTTAATAGGAAATGATGTAAACTATGAAGTAACTAAAACCGTATTTGAACAATTTTATTACGATCCGAGATTCAAACCCTCGCTTGCTCAAAAACAGTTGGTAGAGGCAAAACACTTCGGAAGAAAATCCGGAAAAGGATTTTACGATTATTCGGATAATGCAGAAAACCCTATGCCCAACAAAGACGAAAAACTCGGCAGAGAAATCCTCGATAGAATTTTAGCAATGTTAATAAATGAAGCTGCCGATGCTGTCTTTATGAATATAGCGTCTGTCGAAGATATTGATCTTGCAATGACTAAAGGCGTTAACTATCCGAAAGGTTTATGCAAATGGTCTGATGAAATAGGTGTTGATAAAATCGTTGAGCGATTAGAAAGTTTATATAAAACTTATGGCGAAGATCGCTACCGCATTAATCCGATTTTAAGGAAAATGAAAAAGGAAGGCTCAAAGTTTTATGAATGAACAAGAGAAAGCTGAAAAAATCGTTCGTCATATGATTGAGAAGGACGAATTCAGCAGATGGCTTGGAATTGAGATTGTTGAAATAAAACCGGGCTACAGCAAAATAAAAATGAAAGTAAGGAAGGAAATGCTGAACGGATTTGGCATTGCTCATGGCGGCATCACTTTTTCGTTGGCCGACAGTGCTCTTGCTTTCGCATCAAATAATTATGGACGTATAGCGGTTGCATTAGAAACCGGTTTGGCTTTTCCCTCGCCGGTATATGAAAATGATGAATTAACGGCTGTTGCAGAAGAACAAAGCAAAGGAAACAGTGTGGGTATTTACAATGTTACTGTTACAAATCAAAAGAATGTAAAAGTCGGAATTTTTAGAGGAACCGTTTACAGAACGAAGAAAGAGTTTTTCAAAGAATAACCCATTGCGCTCTTTGCGAGAAATACAGGGTTAAAGTTCACGCAAAGCCCGCCAAGAAATCGCGAAGAACACAAAGAAAACATAAATGCAATCGGATAAAGTTGAAAATAATATTTCTAATAAAATAATTGGATGTGCAATTGAGTTGCACAAAAATCTTGGACCCGGCTTGCTCGAATCTGCTTATGAAAATGCTTTAGCATTCGATCTAAGAGAAATGGGTTTTGAAATTAAACAACAAGTACCGATGCCTTTCATCTACAAAGAAATTAAGATGGATGTGGGTTACAGAATTGATTTGCTTGTCGACGATAAAGTTGTAGTTGAAGTTAAATCTGTTGAAGCATTAGCTCCGGTTTATTTTGCGCAGACATTAACTTACTTAAAACTATCTGGTAAAAAATTAGGTTTGTTGATTAACTTTAATTCAAAAATCCTAAAAGGAAATATTCATCGTATAGTCAATAATTTATAATATCTTCGCGGTCTTTGCGTCAAAAACTCTGCGCTCTTTGCGAGAAACAGAATCTAAGGTTCACGCAAAGCCCGCCAAGAAATCGCGAAGAACGCAAAGAATAGGATCATTATGAAAGAAGCATATCTAATAGATGCAATAAGAACACCTATCGGAAAATTAGGCGGTTCGCTTTCTGCTGTTCGTGCAGATGATTTAGCGGCATTAACAATAAAAGAAATTATAAAACGAAATCCATCGGTCGATTTTTCTGAAGTTGACGACGTAATTTTCGGCTGCGCAAATCAAGCGGGTGAAGACAACCGCAACATTGCGCGAATGGCTTTACTTTTAGCCGGACTTCCGGTTAACGTTTCCGGTGAAACTGTAAACCGACTTTGTGCATCCGGGATGAGCGCTGTCGTAAATGCAGCTCGTGCAATTAATGTAGGTGACGGCAACCTTTACATCGCCGGCGGAGTTGAACATATGACCCGCGCACCGCTCGTCCAATCAAAAGCAGAAAAAACTTTCTCCGGCAAAGTTGAAATTCACGATTCGACTCTGGGATGGCGATTTATAAATCCTAAAATGAAAGAAAAATACGGCACCGAAGCAATGGGCGAAACCGCAGAGAATGTTGCCGAAGAATATAAAATCTCTAGAGAAGATCAGGACTTGTTTGCCTATAATTCTCACATGAAAGCAGTTAAAGCAAACAAAATCGGAAGAATGAAAAAAGAGGTTATGCCGGTTGAGATTCCGAGAAGAAACGGTAATCCGATAATTTTCGACAAAGACGAGTTTATTCGCCCCGATACAACTCTCGATGCGCTGGCAAAGCTTAAACCCGCATTTAGAAACAACGGAACCGTAACCGCAGGCAATTCATCAGGTTTGAATGACGGCTCAGCAGCATTACTTCTCGCCTCTGAAAAGGCAATCAAAAAGTATAACTTAAATCCAAGAGCAAAAGTTGTGACGTCAACAGTTGTCGGCTTGGAGCCGAGAGTTATGGGACTCGGACCTATCTATGCAACAAGAAAAATTTTAGAAAAAATAAAACTTTCTTTAGATGATTTTGATGTGATTGAATTAAACGAAGCATTCGCCGCTCAAAGTTTGGCCGTTTTGAGAGAACTTGGTTTAAAAGAAGATGACCCTCGCGTTAATCCAAACGGCGGAGCAATAGCGCTTGGGCATCCGTTGGGGATGAGCGGCGCACGGTTAATTACAACAGCTATGATTGAACTCGAAGAGCAAAATAAAAAACGTGCACTCTGCACTCTTTGTATCGGAGTTGGACAGGGAATGGCTTGTATAATTGAGCGGGTATAACAAAAATAATGGAACACAGATAACGCAGATAGTTATGATCTGCGCTGATCTTAACCATCATAACAATCAGCGTTCCATCAAAGAGGTAAAAAATGATATATGAGTATAGAGGAATAAAACCCGTAATTCACGAAACAGCATTTGTACATAAAACGGCAAGCGTGATTGGCAATGTAACTATTGGTAAAGATGTTTACGTCGGTCCGGGTGCAGCAATAAGAGGCGATTTTGGTGAAGTAATTATAGAAGACGGATGCAATGTTCAGGAAAATTGTATCATCCACATGTTTCCCAATGTAACTGTAACACTTCATGAATCGGCACACATTGGTCACGGTGCCATTATTCACGGTGCAAACATCGGCAGAAATTCTTTGGTGGGAATGAATGCCGTAGTTATGGATAATGTTGAAGTAGGTGAAGAATGCATTATAGGAGCGTTGTGTTTTGTGCCCGAAGGAATGAAAATTCCAAACAGAAAAGTGGTTGTGGGCAACCCGGCAAAAATTGTAAAAGATGTAACCGATGAAATGGCAAAATGGAAAACCGAAGGCACAAACATTTATCAAGCATTACCAAAGCAGCTTCACGAAACACTAAAAGAATGCGAGCCGTTAAGAAAAGTTCCCGAAGAGATTAATCAAGAAAAAATTAATTATAAAAACTGGAAGGATTATTCTGGATGAAAAAAATTGATGCTGTGACAAATCTGCTTGCCATTTGACAGAATAATTCGTTTTTTAAAACGATAATTTTGGATGGCGCATGAATGCTGCGATTCGCTGATTATTTTTTCTTCAAACACACTTCATTAGGCTTGTACTGCAAACGACAAGATAATTATAAGTTTGCAAAGATTTTTTTTATTTCCGGATTATTTTTTCTTTTATATAACAATTCGCATGCACAAACAATTGATATGCACCAGTTTTATTTAGCAAAAGGAAACAGTCTAAGCAAGTCAGCCAGCAGTGAACAAATAATGATAATGCAAAAAATTTTGACACTTTATACGTTCAACGAAACGTTCACCGTGGAAACCAATATTGTTTATGAGCTGATATCCGAATCAAAAGAAACTAATTATCTTGTCGGGACAATGCCGCTTTTAAAATGGGGCTTCGATTTAATTCAAAGAAGATTTGTGCTTTTTGGGGGAATCGGGGTTAATTATATCAGCTCTGATAATATCGTCGGAAGAAATTTGGGCGGAAATTTTATTTTCAGTGACTTGATTGGTATAGGAATAAATCTTTATAGATTCTATGATTATGAAATAGACCTTTCATACGTATTTAAACATATATCCAATGCAGGCTTTTATAAGGATAATGAGGGATTTAATTCCCACTATTTGATGATTTCGTTGAAACTGTAAAAACTAACCGGGCGCATCGTTATTTCATTTCATTTTTTTTACTTTAATGAATTGGTTGAGAAAATTTTTATATTGTATGCAGATAGGAGATCTTATTAAATAAAAAGGAGAGACACATGAGATTATTAAAAACATTTTTGCTGATTTTTTTCTTAATTGGCTTTGCTGCAGCTTGTAGCGAAGATGACGAACCCAATAATCCAGTAACACCGCAGGATCCGGAATCAGTTGGAACATATTCTGGAACCAATAGTGTGGATTCTACTACAACAATTGTTATTTCGAACGTTGACGGTGAGGCAAAAGTTACTTCTTATACTGTGAATTATAGAGTTCAAGAAAACTCATCTACTTACACAGGCACTTATAATGAATCAAACTCATCGGGGCTGGCTACGGTAGTTGGAAGCACGTTTACATTTTCTATTGGATCGAACCCGGAAAATAATTTTACGGGAGTGATAGTTGGAAATACTATTACGGGAAGTTTTGCGTTTCCGGCTAACCCTCTAAGCCCTATGGTCGCGGGAACTTATACTGTTACAAAACAGTAATTGCCCGGGTTGTTAAACGGCTGTCTTGCGCACACAATTTTTAAGTAAAAACTTATTGTTAAATTAAATGATAAGAGAAATTTCTAATTTCCTGTCAGCAAGATAGCCGTAATTATTTTACTCCGCCCATTAAAATCGAAATTGGTTTTGTCCCTTCAACATTTTCAAAAATGATTTTTATCATTACGGTAATCGGTACCGAAAGAAACATTCCAATAATACCCCAAAGCCATCCCCAAAAGATCAAGGAAAAAAGAATAACTAATGGTGAAAGATTTATGCTCTTTCCCAGCCATTTAGGTTCAACAATATTTCCCATTATCTGTTGTACAACAATAAGCAAAACAGCTAACCAGAACACAATCATCGGATCTTCGAATTGAAGGAAGGCAATTGTTAAAGGAAGCGCTGTTGCAATCAACGAACCTATGTTGGGGATAAAATTTAAGATGAATGTCAATATTCCCCAAATGACAACAAACTCAACTCCGAAGAGGGCAAGAATAACCATAACAAAACCTGAGGTGACTAAACTTATAAGAGTTTTTGTAATAATATATTTTTGAATTTGATGGTTAACATTTTCAACAATGTTCGCAATCTTAGATGCAGTTTTAGGATCGAAAGCTCTGTTAACTTTACTGGGAAGCTGATTGCGACTCATTAACATAAACAACAGAATCAAAGCAATTAAAAATATGTTTGAAAGCACTGAACTTATTGAGCCAACAACGCCCGACAAAAAACTTGGAATCGAAAAATTTTCTAAAATTTTTCCTAAGAGATTATCCTCATTTTCCGGGGAAGGGTTTGTCAAAACATCATCGGGAATGTCAAAAAATTCCTGTACATCATTAGTTAATTGTGTTAAGCGCGGCTCATATTTAGGAAATTCCTTTGAGAAGGAATCGATACTCGTAGAAATTAAGCTTACAACAAAAGCTAAAATAAGAGCGCCGATCAGCAGAGTAAAAAGTATGGAAAAAAAAGAAGGTATTTGAAATTTCTCGAAAGCATTTATTACAGGATAAAGAATGTAGCTGATAAATATAGCAAGTGCGAAAGGAAGCAAAATACTTTTAGCTTCATATAAAATGTAGCCAACGGCTATTAAGCTCAGCAGACTTAAAAGAGCCACAACTATTTTTTGATATTTTACTGTTTCTTCGGAAGAGTGCATATCTATGTTTATAATTTGCTTCAATCTAAAACTAATAATTCTTTTTAGCAATATATACTCTTTACCAGTTGCCTGAAAGCAACTCCTTATTTACAATTCTGACTCATTTTGGAGAATAAAAAACGAAAAAAGAGCAATTCTCCGAAAAAACACAACCAAATAAGACGGCACGTCTTTTGAAATAAGAGAATAAATATATTTAACAAAAAGGGATAACTATGAAAAAAATATTGGAGTACACGCTCATTTTTATTTTAACAATTTCAACTCTTGCTTTTATATCAGCATGCAGCGAAGACGATTCGCCGGCTGAGCCAGAAGGCACCGGTGGCACAAACGAATTCTTAAATCCAAGCGGTCAGCCCACACCCAGCTTTGCTTCCGATCCAAATTACGGAGGTTTGATGGCGACTATAAATTACGAATTTCAAACATTGCCGGGATTTCCGCCTGCTAATTTGGCGATGGCTTATGCTCAGTTCGGTGAAGGAGTTGACGGCGGAGATGTTGTTGTAAACCAAAATACATTAGGTAAAAATCAGATAGAAGGAGGAACATTTTATTTGGTGCCTTCATTTAGCAATCCTACTCAAGTTTTAACAAATGTTAACTTCAACGGATCTGCACACAGTTGGACTGTTGCCGGAGCAAACAGTGTTCCGTCAATAACCGGCTCAGTTTCAAGCGCTAGAACATTTTCACTAACAAGTCCGGCAAACGATGCGGTTTTAACCGCGGCAAATGGGGTCAATATTACCTGGAACGGAGGTACATCATCAAGAGTACTGATCGTTCTTGCTTCAGCGAGCGGTGGAAACAACTATGTAGCGGTTGAAGATCTTGATGACGATGGAAGTCATACCATTGCCTCAAATGAATTGGGAGGAATAAGCGGAAGCGCTATGCTTCAAGTCGTTAAATACAATTACAGCTCCGTAAATGCTGGAGGAAAAAACTATTACATCATTTCCGAAGTTGTGCGTACGGTATCAATCAC
>JAGFIY010000038.1 GCA_024103215.1 Melioribacteraceae bacterium
AGAGCGAATTGAAGTACAAAAATATTATCGACTATTCGCCCATCGGTATTTATCAATCCGGACTTAACGGTGAAGTGATTTTTGCCAACAACCGATTCGCAAAAATTCTTGGATACGATTCCCCCGATGAAGTAATAAAATTAAATTTTATGAAAGATATTTATGCTAATCCCGGAATCAGAGATATGCTGATCGATCAAATCAAAAATGGGAATACGAGGTACGAACTTGAATTACATTGGAAAAAGAAAAACGGCAAAAAAATTTGGGTAAGGAATACAATTAGGGTAAACAGAGATGCCGATGGAAATATTCTAAATTTTGAAGGGTTTATCCAGGATATTAGTTTGTGGAAAAAATATGAAACTGAATTGATAAAACTCTCCAAGGCTGTTGAACAAAGTTCGGCGGCAATTATTATTACAGATCCGAACGGTAAT
This sequence comes from Melioribacteraceae bacterium, assembly GCA_024103215.1. Classification (GTDB taxonomy): domain Bacteria; phylum Bacteroidota; class Ignavibacteria; order Ignavibacteriales; family Melioribacteraceae; genus JAGFIY01. Next base: position 441 of record JAGFIY010000038.1, read on the forward strand.
ATAGAATATGTAAATAAAAGCTTCACTACTATAACAGGTTATTCTTTTGAAGAAGTAAGGAATAAAAACCCTAGGATTCTTAAATCGGGGAAACAGAACGATGCCTTTTATAAAAATCTATGGGAAACAATTTTATCCCGAAAAGATTGGAAGGGTGAATTACAGAATAGAAGAAAAAACGGGGAGCTATATTGGGAAAGCTCAATTATTACTCCCATCACAAACGAAAAAGGTGAGATAATAAATTTCGTTGCAATTAAGGAAGATATTTCCGAAAAGAAAAAAATGATCAAAGACTTAATTGAAGCGAAAGAAAAAGCCGAGGAAATGAATAGAATCAAAACAGTGTTCTTTGCTAATATGAGCCACGAGCTCAGAACTCCTTTCGTTGGGATAATGGGTTATGCGGAATTGCTTTCCGAAATTCTTACCGACCCGGAAGCAAAAGAGATGGCTGACGGCATCCTGAATACTTCAATACGATTGACCGACACATTAACAAAAATTCTTGATATCACACAACTTGAGTACAAGAAAATTGAAGCAAATCGAGCTTTGGTAAATATTAAAAGAGTGGTTGAAGAAATATATGCGCGTTACATAAAAGCTGCCGAAAGAAAAAATATAAGTTTTTCAAGATCGATTAACTTGGATAACAATTTTATCTATACCGACGAAAATTTTCTTTTCGGTATTCTTAGTAATCTCGTGAGCAATGCAATCAAGTATACCAAAGAAGGATCGGTTAAAATCGAAACATATAAGGAGGTCGATAATTCAAAAAGCAAATTAATTATTCGGGTTTCCGATACCGGAATAGGAATTGAAGAAGAAAAGAAGGAATTAATTTGGGAAGAATTTCGCCAGGGAAGCGAGGGGACGACAAGAAATTATCAAGGGTGCGGGCTGGGATTGTCAATTGCAAAAAAATATACTGAAATAATCGGAGGAAAAATTTATCTTGAAAGTAAATACGGTTCAGGATCAACTTTTATACTAGAAATTCCTTTTGATTAAAATCTAGAAATAACAATCCGAATACTTAAAAAGCGTTACCTTAACTTAGGCAACGCCGTAAAACGTTGATGAAAACTTCTCACTTTTATGTCGTGTAAACAGAGTTGAACATTACGTAATCTGTTGTGATATCCGAACCCCATCCGACGGCTTCTGCATCTCCGTCATTTACATTCATCGATATTCGCAAATGAGATTCGCGTAAAAGTTTTTTCAAATGACTTCTATTAAACTCAACCGGGGCTCCGTTTTTCAATACTTCTACCAATTGATTTTCATCCCCTAAGGAAAGATCAATTTTTGTAGTATCCAAATTTGCTCCTGCATTACCCGCAGCCATTACTATTCTTCCCCAGTTTGGATCACGACCAAACATCGCGGTTTTAACAAGTAGAGAATCTGAAATTGATTTTACTAACTTTCGAGCTGTTTCATAATCACGTGCCCCTTTAACTGAGTATTGAATAAACTTCGATGCTCCTTCACCGTCGGAAACAATAAGTTGAGCAAGGTGAATCATTATGTATTCAAGATATTTTTCAAACTCTTTAAAGTTTGGATCATCTTCTGATTTTATTTCCTTGTTTTCCGCCATTCCGTTTGCAAGAACCGTAACCATATCATTAGTTGAAGTATCGCCGTCAACGGTAATCATATTAAAGCTTTTATCCACTAGTCTTTTTACAGTTCTGTCGAGTAAGTGCTTATCGATTGCAGCATCAGTAACAATGAAAGCAAGCATTGTTGCCATATTGGGGTGAATCATTCCTGACCCTTTTGCAATACCGGCGATGTTTATTTCTTTATTGTCAATTATAAAGCTGATATGCCCTTCTTTTGCGAAAGTATCCGTAGTTAATATTGCGTTGGCCGCAAAAGTTCCAGCTTTACGAGAGTTGGAAAGTTTAACAACATTCTCTTTTATTCCACGAACAATTTCATCAGTTGGAAAAGGTTCGCCAATCAAACCGGTTGAAGCAACAAGCACCATTTGTTTTTCTATATTTAATTCCTCAGCTAAAGCTGATGCCATCGCCTCAGCTCCTTTATAACCTTCTTCTCCCGTACCGGCGTTTGCGTTACCAGCATTAATTACAATTGCCTGTGCAAGATTATCTTCTATATGTTTTTTGCAAAGCTTTATGGGTTCGGCAGCCATATCATTCTGCGTAAAAGTTGCGGCAGTAGCGCAAGGTCTTTCGGAATAAATAATTGCTAAATCTCTTCTCAAAGATTTAATTCCCGTATGAGCACCCCAGCATTTTATGCCTTTTACATTGGTGAGATTATTAACTAACTCGTTGCTCCTTTCTTGTATTTCCATTTTGTATTACAACCTTTTATTTATTATAAATTTTATTTACGGTTTTAGTGGTATTTGATTTAGTCCGGTTTCTTCTTTTAATCCGAACATCAAGTTCATATTTTGAATCGCTTCTCCCGATGCACCTTTTACAAGGTTATCAATTGCAGAGAAGACTAAAATTGTGTTTGTTCTTTCATCGTAAGTTGGATAAATATCTACGAAATTCGTTCCTCTTACATTTTTTACTTCGGGTGTTTCATCAACGATTCTTATAAAATATGAATCGTTGTAGAACTCTTTATAAATATTTAAGACTGTTTCTTCAGTAATTTTTTTGGTCGGAATTAAATACGCTGATGTTAATATCCCTCGATCAATTGGTAAAAGATGCGGAGTGAATTGAATAATTGTCTCGGTATTTCCGACCTTCGAAAGTTGTTCTTGAATTTCAATTGTATGTCGATGAAATTTCACACCGTACGGTTTAAAATTATCATTAACATTCGGAAAGTGAGTTACTTCCTTCGCTTTAATTCCGGCACCGGTTATACCGGTTTTCGAATCAATGACAATTCGGCTTTTATCAACCAAGTTACTTTTAACCAAAGGAGCAGTTGTTAAAATTGCTCCGGTTGGAAAGCAGCCGGGATTCGCAACTAACTTAGCTTTTTCGATTTCCTCCGGCCATAATTCCGGTAAACCAAAGACAGCTTGATTAAAACCATCTTCAAATGAATGCTCTTTTTTGTACCACTCTTCATAAACCGACTTACTACTTAATCTAAAGTCACCCGATAAATCAATTATTTTTACATCGTAATTGATAAACTTCTCAACAAACTCAATCGATACGCCGTGAGGCAATGCAAGGAATATAACATCAACTGATTCGGGATCGATGTTATCAACTGTTTCAAGTTCGATATCAACTATATTTCTAAACTGTGGATGAATATCTGAAAACTTTTTTCCTTTATGCGATTCAGATGTAATAAATGCAATTTCGGCTTCGGGATGAAAGTGAAGTAATCTAACCAACTCCGAGCCTGTATAACCTGTTGCGCCGACAATACCTACCTTAAGCATTTTTCTTTATCACCTCCGCTGCTTTGAAGATAACATCAATAACCTTTTGCAGCTCTTCTTTAGAAATAGTAAGGGGCGGAACAATGCGCAAAACGTTCTCTGCAGTTGCGTTTGCTAGCACTCCGAGTTCCATCATATTTTGAACTAAAGTTTTAGTTTCAAATTCGAAAACGATTCCAAGCATTAATCCCATTCCGCGAATTTCTTTCATACCAACTCTTTTGGGATCACGTTTTTTAATTTCTTCGACGAACCATTTACCTTTTTCTTTTACCTTTTCAAGGAAATTCTCTTTTTCAATTTCATTAAGAGTTGCAAGTGCCGCCGCCGTAGCCAAAGGATTTCCGCCGAAAGTTGTTCCGTGATCACCGGGATTTATTGCACTAGCAATTTTATTATTACATAATATTGCACTAATTGGAACGCCTCCACCGAGAGCTTTTGCCGATGTTAAAATATCCGGCTGCACTCCGTAAAAATCTTTTGCAAAAATATATCCCGTTCTCCCGATGCCGCATTGAATTTCATCGAATATTAAAACGATATCTTTTTCATCGCAAAATTCTCTTAATCCTTTTAAAAACTCTGGTTCCGCCGGAATTATGCCTCCTTCACCCTGAATTGGTTCTACAATAATTGCGGCAGTATTATCATCAGCTGTTGCCTTTACGTTTTCAAGATTGTTAAACTCGGATTGTTTGAAACCACCGGGCATTGGTTCAAAACCTTCCTGCATTTTCTTTTTGCCCATAGCAATCGTAGCCAAGGTTCTGCCGTGAAAGCAGCCTGTGAAAGAAATTATATCTCCGCCTTCACGTTTTGTGTGTGAATATTTTCGTGCAAGTTTGATTGCACCTTCAACAGCTTCGGCACCGCTGTTACCGAAAAAAACTTTATCCAGACCGGAAAGTTTTGCTAACTTTTCTGCAAGCAATGCCTGCGGTTCGTTTAAATAAAAATTTGATATATGAATTAATTTATCGGCTTGTTCTTTAATAGCATTTACTACTGCGGGATGTTTATGTCCCAAACTATTTACAGCAATTCCAGCAAGTGCGTCAATGTATTCATTACCTTTATCGTCCCAAACTTTTGAGCCCTCGCCTTTTACTAATGTTATAGGAAATCTTTTAAAAGTCGGTAAATAATATTTCTTATCTAACTCTTGCAAATTCATTTTATCTTTCACCATTTATTATTTCGTAATTATCGTTCCTAAAAAATCTTGTTTTTTAATTGCGGCTTCTATTAAATCGGGTTTTGTACCATTGATAATTATAGAACGCTCCGCACCGTTATCAACGGCATATTTGCACGCTTCTGTTTTGGGCAACATTCCGCCTTTAATAACTTTTCCTTTTAATCCTTCAATCTCGTCTGTTTTTAGCTCGGTTATGATTGTTGATTCATCATCAGGATCCATCATTAAGCCATCGATATCCGTCATTAAAATTAATTCATCTGCATTGAGCGCAGCGGCAACAAATCCCGCAAAGTTATCTGCGTTAATATTGTAATCGTTACCGTCACTTCCGGCAGCAATTGTGGCGATTACAGGTATGTAATTATTGTCTAAGAGTAAATTCAATATTTCCGTATTAATTTTATCAACATCGCC
>JAGFIY010000039.1 GCA_024103215.1 Melioribacteraceae bacterium
AGTGATTACTCAGAAAAAAATCTGAGCAAAAATATTAAGGAACTTGGATTTCTTCTTGGCGAGGTGTTAAAAGAACAAGAAGGCGAAAAATTGTTCAACACGGTTGAAAGATTGCGTTCATTAACAAAGGTTCTTAGATCCGATAAAACCGCAAAATATAAAATCCGAAAAATTGTGAATAATTTATCGGGAAATGAATCATATAATGTTATAAAATCATTTGCAATTTATTTTGCTCTGGTGAATGCTGCGGATGAGATTCATAAAATAGTTTATGAAAAAATAAATAGAGAAAAACTTTCGATTGATCAAACCGGCTCGTTCAAGCAGGCAATCCAAGAATTAAAAAGACTTAAAGTCAGTTCAAAAGAACTTAGAGAAATAATGTCCAGACTTGAAATTATTCCAGTTTTTACCGCTCATCCTACCGAGGCCACTCGTCAGACAATCCTAAAAAAAATATTAAGAATAAGTAATCTCCTCCTGGAAAAGGAGTTTGGATTTATTTCAGATTTGGAAGAGGAAAGACTTAATAAAAAAATTAAAACCGAGATAACTCTGCTTTGGCAATCGAACGAAATAAGGTTTAGTAAAATCAAGGTTGAAGACGAAGTAATGCGGGGTTTGTTCTTCTTAAAGAATGTAATATATAATATTCTGCCTGAATTATATGAATTGTTAAGCAACAGTCTCGGGGAAGCCGGTTTCATGTCTAGCGATCTGCCTTCAATTGTTAAATTCGGTTCGTGGATCGGTGGAGATAGAGACGGACATCCATTTGTTTCAGTCGATCTTACGAAAGAGACTTTCGCTATTCACAAAAAAGAAATCATAACTCTTTACTTGAACGAACTAAATGATATTTATGAACTTCTAAGCAGTTCAGTGAATCTTAAATCTATATCAAAATCGTTAAAGGCAAAAATTAACCGTTACGAAAACGAACTCAGAATTTTCCATGCTGAAGATAAATTACGTGAGCCTTCAGAGAAATACAGAAGATTTCTTTATTTGATATATCAAAAATTAGTTAACACAACAAAGGAGTTGAAACCAAGTTATCTAAACAGTGATGATCTGTTCGACGATATAAATCTTGTAAAAGAAAGTCTCCTTCAAAACGATGGAAAAGTAATTGCAGATAATTTGATTGACCCGCTTCTCAGAAAAATTCAAACTTTCGGCTTTCATTTTGCAAAATTGGATATAAGACAGAATGCTTCATTGATCCGCAAAGCAATTTCTGAACTCTTAAGAGTGTCCGGAACTGCAAATAATTTTACCTGTATCAGCGAGGATGAAAAGATTACTATTATTTGTAATGAAATTATTAACCCTCGCCCGCTTGTAAATACAAACCTTCAACTTTCACAAGAGACAAGAAAAGTGCTGGATGAAATTGAATTGATAAAATGGGGAATAGAAAATATTTCGCCCGAGGCTGTTTCGGATTATATTATAAGCAATTGTGAAAAGGTTTCGGATGTTCTATCGGTTCTGCTTCTCGCAAAGGAAAAGGGTTTGATTGTTACATCGAAAAATAGTGTGAGAGAATCAAATATAGATATTCTTCCTCTCTTCGAAACTATTGTGGATCTAAGAAATTCGTCTGAAGTGATGGATAAATTATTCTCGCTTAATGTTTATAAAAATCATTTAAAGAAGAGAAAGAACATTCAGAAAATAATGCTTGGTTATTCCGACAGCAACAAAGACGGGGGTATTGTAACATCAAACTATGAGTTGTACAAAACACAGATTGAACTTAAAAGAATTTGTTCTGATTATGAGATTGAACTTGTTCTGTTTCACGGAAGAGGCGGAAGCATTTCACGCGGCGGCGGACCGGTTTATCGTTCAATTCTTGCACAGCCTCCTATGACAATTAACGGTAAAATTAAGTTAACCGAACAAGGGGAGATGATCTCCGCTAAATATCTAATTCCTCAAAGAGCGGTAAAAAGTCTGGAAACTGTTACAAGTGCTGTTCTTCTTCATTCAGCAAAAAATTTCAAGAATAAAACTCAACCTGACATAGATAAGTTTATTGGATTGTTTAGTACTGTTTCAGAAAAGGCATTCGAACATTATAGGAACTTGGTTTCGGATAAATCCTTTATCGAGTATTTCAGGTCTGTTACACCGATCGATATCATTGAAAAAATTGAGATCGGTTCACGCCCGTCTTCAAGAAAAAAAGGGAATGACATTTCAATGCTTAGAGCAATTCCATGGGTTTTCAGTTGGACTCAGAACAGACAGATAATCTCAGGTTGGTACGGATTCGGAACTGCAATAAAAAATGCCGTTGACAAAAAAGCTATAACTCTGTCTCAATTGAAAACAATGTATAAAAAGTGGCAATTCTTTACAGCTTTAGTTCAGAATATCGAGATGGTGTTGACCAAAGTCGATATGTTAATTGGTGAAGAGTATACTAGGTTGAACAGCTCAACAGAAGTTGATAGAATTTTTAAAAAGATAAAAAGCGAGTATCGGCTTTCGGTTGAATGGCTGTTAAAAATTACCGGTGAAAATGAACTCCTTGAAAGTGATCCTCAGTTAAAAAAAACTCTATCGCTGCGTAACCCTTATCTCGATCCGATTAGTTTCATTCAAGTTAATTTGATTCAAAAATACAGATCGAAAAAAACTGCTAAGAAAGAAAAGGCAGAACTGCTTAGACTGCTAAGGGCAAGTGTAAACGGAATTGCAGCTGGGATAAAAAATACGGGTTAGTCAATATCAAGATTTTGGATATTAACTTTCTTTGAAGAGAACAAAGAATAAACAGCCGGAATAACAAACAAAGTTAATAAAGTTGCAAAAATCAGTCCGCCGATAACAGAAATACCCATTGGCATTCTGCTTTCAGCACCGGAGCCAAGTGCGAGTGCGATTGGGAGAGTACCGAGAATTGTAGAAAGCGATGTCATTAAAATAGGTCTAAATCTTAGCACAGCAGCTTCTTTAACGGCTTCCATTAAAGCTAGTCCCTGAGCTTTTTTCTGGTTAGCAAATTCTACGATTAAAATACCGTTTTTTGTAACCAAGCCGATTAACATAATCTGTCCGATCTGGCTGAATATGTTTATTGTTTGATTGAAATACCACAGTGAAAATAGTGCACCGGCAATTGCCAAAGGAACCGTGAACATTATAATAAACGGATCGCGGAAACTTTCGAATTGTGCAGAGAGAACCAAGTAGATGAACACAAGAGCAAGCACAAAAACAAAGACTAAACTGGATGAACTTTCGGCAAAATCTTTGGATGGACCTTCAAGCGCGGTTGAGAAAGTTTCATCAAGTACTTCGGAAGCGATTCTATCCATCTCATCGATTCCGTCCCCAATCGTTTTTCCTTCGGCCAAACTTGCTGAAACCGTCGCCGCAACATACCTGTTGAAGCGAAACAATTGCGGTGGAGTTGAAGCCTCGGTTAAAGTAACCAACTGATCAAGTTGAATTAATTCGTTTTTCTGACTTCGTAAATAAAGTTTAGAAAGATCCATAGGCTCGTTTTGATTTTCTTTTGTTACCTGACCAATGATATAATACTGTTTACCGTCCTTAATAAAGAAACCATAACGCTGTTCGCTGAACGCAAGCTGAAGTGTTTGCGCAATATCCTGAACTGTTACTCCTGCTTCACGAGCTTTTGTTCTGTTAATTTCGACCACAAGTTCCGGACGGTTGAACTTAAGGTTAACATCAACCATTGCAAAAACCGGACTTTGTCTTGCGGTGTTCAAAAATTCGGGAATCACTTCTTTTAATTTGTCAAGAGTTGGAGCTTGAAGAACATACTGGACGGGCAGTCCGCCTCTTGCTGTTCCGATCGATTGATCTTGGATAACGAAAGTTCTTGCGTCGTTAAAATGTGCGGCAATTTGAGTTATTTGATTTGCAATTTCTGACTGCGATCTTTCTCTTTGATCCGCATCGACAAGTGATATTCTCACAAACCCGCTGTTAACTGATGATGATGCACCGAATCCCGGTGAAGTTATTGAAATTAGTGCTTTAAGTTCGGGAACTGTCTGCATTATTGAATCTACGACTTCCGTCATATACTTGTCCATCGCCTCGAAAGTTGTTCCTTCGGGTGCAGTAGCCGAAACTCTCATTCCGCCTCTATCCTCAAGCGGAGCCAACTCGGTTTGAAGCACACTCCCGAATAATCCAATCATAATCAATGCCCCGGCAATTATTACAAAAGCAATCCACCGTTTGCTCATAAAAGAATTCAACAGGTTTCTATAGCCTTTTTCTAACGATTTGAAAAACGGTTCGGTTAAGTTATAGAATTTATTATGCTTTTGACGCTGCTTTAAAATTTTGGAACTTAACATAGGAGTAAATGTCAGCGCAACAAATGATGATATGATTACTGATCCGGCAATAACAACAGCAAATTCTCTAAACAATCTTCCCGTTAAACCTTCTAAAAACATTATCGGAAGAAAAACTGAAGCTAATGCAGCGGTAGTTGAAATTACGGCAAAAAAGATTTCCTGAGTTCCTTTAAGTCCGGCTTGAATCGGTTCCATCCCGAGTTCGATCTTCTTATAAATATTTTCGAGTACAACAATCGCATCATCAACAACAATTCCGATTGCTAGAACAAGCCCAAGAAGAGTAAGCACATTGATTGAATAATCGGCAAGATACATAATAAAGAACGATCCGATCAAAGAAATAGGAATAACAATGATTGGAATAAGCGTTGTTCTCCAGTCTCTTAAAAACAGGAAGATGATCAATATAACGAGGAAGAACGCAAGCAAAACCGTTTGCTCAACTTCGGAAATAGATTTTCTTATGTAATCTGTTACATCGAATCCGATTCCCAGTTCTATGTCCACGGGGAGATCTTTTTTTATCTGTTCTAATCTTCTGTAAAATTCATCAACTATTTCGATTTGGTTTGCCCCGGGCTGTGGAACCAATACAATTCCAACCATAGGAATGCCGTCGCGCTTTAACAATGTTCTAACATTTTCGGGGAACAACTCGGCTTTTCCTATATCACTAAAACGGACAAGTCGGCTGTTTTCTTCTTTTATTACAAGATTATTAAATTCTTCAACAGTGTTAAGTCTTCCGAGAGTTCTGATACTAAGTTCAGTGTTTTCACCCTCTATTCTTCCGGTAGGCAATTCAATATTTTCGCGTGAAAGAGCCGTTCGGACATCAAGCGGGGTGATTTTATAAGCAGCTAATTTTAGCGGATCCATCCATAAACGCATAGAGTAACGTTTTTCACCCCAAATCCAAACCTCGCTTACTCCTTCAATCGTTTGAACACGTTCTTTAAATGTTCTTCTTGCAATATCGGAAAGTTCAAGAAGATCTCTCGAATCACTTTTCACATTTAGGAATACCAGTGGAATAGCGTCTGCATCTGCCTTTGTTACGATAGGAGGTTCTGTGTCGGGAGGAAGATTTCTCTGTGCTCTCGAAACTCTATCCCGCACATCATTTGCTGCATCTTCAAGATCGACTTCAATATTGAACTCAACGCGTATTGTACTTCTTCCGTCGCGGCTTACAGAAGTTAGTGTTCTAATACCGGCAATACCATTTATAGATTCTTCCAACGGTTCTGTGATTTGTGATTCGATTACGTCTGCATTTGCACCGGTGTAAGTAGTTGAAACTGTAATTATAGGTGGATCGACGCTTGGGTATTCTCTAATTCCCAGAAAATTATAACCGATGAATCCAAATAAGATTATGGCAATTGCCATAACTGATGCAAGAACGGGGCGGCGAATGCTGATTGAAGATAAACTCATAGGTTCCCGGCTATCTAAAATTCCTAATTTTTACATCCAAGCCGGGGCGCATTTGAATGATAGCCGATGTAATTAAAGTATCACCGACTGAAACTCCATTTAGAATTTCTACAGTGTTGTTGGTTCTTAAACCGATCTCGACCGGGAAAGGGAAAGCTTTGCCGTTTTTATAAATATAAACTAATTCACCGCCTATATCGGGCACTATAGCTTGAGAAGGAATTACAATTGCCTCGTTATTCTTTCCCAAAGCAAATTCGATTTCTGCATAAGAGCCGGGTATAAGTTCACCATTTGGATTTTTTGCTTTTGCACGAACTTTTAGTGTTCTGCTTGCTGGATCTATCTTAGGATCCACCGCATAAACTGCTGCCGTGAATTCTTTATCACTATTTGGTACTGTGAGTTTTATTCTATCTCCGGCTTGAACTTTAGAAGCATGTTTTACCGGCAATGAAAAATCTATTTTTACGGGATCTGTTTTTATTAACTGAGCAACCACAACCGAACTGTTGATAATTGCGCCCTCGCTTACGCTTCTTAATCCGATTATTCCATCAAACGGAGCAATAATTTCCGTTTTTTCGATTTGAGCTTTTAGTAATTCTATTTCTGCATTTCTCGAATTTAATTCGGTGTTGATCACATCATAATCTTCTTGGCTTATCAATTCCTGCTCAAGAAGCTCCTGTGCTCTGTATTCTTTCTCTTCCGCTAATTTCTTTTGGGATTCTGCTCTTAATAGTTGCGCCTGAAGATCCGAATCGTTTATTTTTACTAAAAGATCACCCTTATTTACTTTGGATCCTTCATTAAAATTTATCGATACTACTTTACCAGCTGCTTCGGGGCGAAGCTCAATTTCCTCATCACCTAAAATCGAAGCATTTACATAGAATGTTTCATTAAGCTCCCCCGATGAAATTATCATTGCTTCAACTTCGACAGAATTGCTATTTGTACTTTGACTTTCGTTTGAACTATCTTCCCCGGAAATTTTTGGTATTGCCAGTACGGCAATCAATAGAATCGGAATCAGCCAAAAGAGTAATTTCTTTTTGTTTTTCATGTCTGCTTCTTTAAAAATAATGAGGCAAATATACAATTTAATAGGCTACATAAAAAGTCAATCTAGAATAATTCATTCCAGAAATCTAAATAATATAAATATCGCACAAATTAGTCTATTATAAATTTGTAGAATTGGTAAACATATTTGGAAGAGATATTTCAACAAAATAATAAATCGGAACCGGATTTCATTCTAGGTAGGGCAGTTTATGTGTTGGACTATAATGAGTTCAATTTAAGAGTCACGTACTTTGGTCCCGAAAACAAATCGACCTACAAACCGAACGAAACTATTTTGATTAAAAGTTTTGTATCGTATGCCGACGGAATTATTCTAGAAAACATAAAAACAGTTAGTCATCTCGAAAAAGCAATCTATAATTTAGCGATCAAGTGCCTTGTTGATAAGCGTGATCATCTAGGAAGACTTGTATCAGATGTTTTTGTTGTTGGGTGATTTAAGAATGATTTTGTTTATATGGTTTCTTAAATATCATAAGAAACAATGAGTGGCGAAGATGTAAAGTGAACAGATTAAAAGGATCAGAAATATGAAGTTAGGGAAACTATAAAAGTTGCAGGTTGCAAGTTGAAGGATAAAAGGTTAAGAGGATAACCGATCGGCAAGCTAAAGCTCAAAATGCATTTTGTGATTTATTAAATCCGTCGGTTAAAACCGACGGCAATGGTCAGCAATTATAGATCAACACGTTGAGGGAATGGTTTGTAAATACTCTTCAAAATTCACAACAAAAAACCCCGCAAGGTGCGGGGTTAAATTTTGATAAAATGTTGGTTTGAATTATGGAAGAATCTTAAAACTCTGAAGAGTTTTCATATAATTTGCTCTTTCAAAAGCAGCAGGTTCGGCTACAGCTTTTTGACTCATGCTTCCTTTCATCTGTTCAATAGATTCATATTCGTTTTCTTCCATCCAGGTTTTCATTCCATCTATTATTTGAGGGATTCGGTTTATTCCGTTCATCAACAATTCAGAGCAAACCATAGCGACATCGCCGCCAGCCATCATAATTTTGATAACATCTTGGTGAGAATGAATGCCGCTTGTGGCAGCAAGGCTTGCTTTAATCTTTCCGTAAAGTATCGATATCCATCTCAAAGGAAGACGCATTTCCCAATTTGTGCTTAGCACTAAATTTGGAACTACTTCAAGTTTTTCCAAATCGAAGTCGGGTTGATAAAACCTGTTGAAAAGTACTAATCCGTCAGCACCGGCATGATCCAATCTCTTTGCCATATTTGCCATTGACGAAAAGAAGGGGCTTAATTTTACTGCTACCGGGATTTTTAAATTTTTCTTTATCTCGGTGAGTGTGTCAATATACATTGTTTCAATTTCCGAACCGGTCAGATTAAGATCGGTAGGGATATAGTAAATATTTAGTTCTAAAGCATCTGCACCGGCATCTTGGATTGACTTTGCATATTGAATCCATCCGCCTTGACTAACACCGTTCAAACTGCCGATTATCGGAATGTTGCACGCTTTTTTAAGGTTTGCAATATGATCAAGATATTCATAAGGACCCATGTTATAATCTTCGGTTTCCGGAAAATAACTTGTGGCTTCCGCATAACTTTCTGTTCCGTATGAGAGATAATGATCCAGTTCGCCCGATTCGTGACTTATCTGTTCTTCAAACAATGAATAGACCACAACTGCAGAAGCGCCGGCATCTTCCATGCTCTTAACTCCGTCAACTGTCTGCGAAAGAGGTGAAGCTGATGGAACAACCGGATTCTTCAATTTAAGACCCAGATATGTTGTTGATAAATCCATTTTTACTCCGTTTTATTTTTTCTTAAAATTATTTCTAATTTAATTTTGATTAAACTAATTTGCTTCATCCTTTTCTTTTGCGGCAATTGAGTAATCGAAGTTTGCCATCTGTTCGTATAACTTCCATTTCTTAACAACCGTTTCTTGAGCTGCCTTAAGCAGTTCTTTGGCAATTGCCGGATGCGATTTTGTCAACATTTTATATCTTGTTTCTGTATAGATATAATCTTCAAGTTTAATTTTCGGTGGTTTTGAATCGAGTTTCAAAGGATTCTTTCCCTCTTTAATGTTTTCAGGATTATATCTGTACAAAGGCCAGTAACCGCTATCAACGGCTAATTTCTGCTGATCCATTCCTTTTGCCATATTGATACCGTGTGCAATACAATGGCTGTAAGCAATGATGAGCGAAGGACCGTCGTAAGCTTCTGCTTCAAGAATTGCTCTCAGTGTTTGAGTATCGTTTGAGCCCATCGCAATTTGTGCGACGTATACGTTTCCGTAACTCATAGCCATCATACCAAGATCTTTTTTACCGGTAGGTTTGCCGGCTGCAGCAAATTTTGCAACTGCACCGAGTCCTGTAGCCTTTGACATTTGACCGCCGGTGTTTGAATAAACTTCGGTATCGAGGACTAAAATGTTAACATTTTTACCTTGAGCCAACACGTGATCCAATCCTCCGTAACCAATATCATAAGCCCAGCCGTCGCCGCCCATTATCCATACAGATTTTTTAACAAGGTAATCGGCAATTGCTTTAAGATTTGTTGCTTCATCACCTTCGATTTTTTCCAAGATTGATTTCAGTTCTGTAACTCTTTCTCTCTGTTCGTAAATATCAGCTTCTGATTTTTGTTCGGCTGCGAGAATCGATTCAACAAGTTGCACACCAATTTTGTCTTTCAGGCTTACAAGCAATTCTTTAGCGTATTCGTTTTGTTTATCTATTGATAATCTCATACCGAATCCGAATTCGGCATTGTCCTCAAAAAGTGAGTTTGACCAAGCAGGACCTCTTCCTTCCTTGTTTTTTGCCCAAGGTGTTGTAGGAAGATTTCCGCCGTAGATAGATGAACAGCCTGTAGCGTTTGCGATAATTGCTCTGTCGCCGAACAACTGAGAAACTAATTTTACGTAAGGAGTTTCACCACATCCGGAGCAAGCGCCGGAGTATTCAAATAATGGTTCGAGCAGCTGACTTCCTTTAATTGTATTGACTTTGATCTGAGTTCTATCAAATTCCGGGATATCAAGGAAGTAATCATAGTTTACTCTTTCTTTTTCGCGGAGCGGAATCTGCGGGACCATATTTATAGCTTTAAGTCCGGTTTCTCGTTTATTCTTTGCCGGGCATACTTCAACGCAAAGTTCACAGCCGGTGCAGTCTTCTACCGCAACTTGAATTGTGTAGGCAAGTCCGTCGTATTCTTTTCCGATTGCTTCTGTCCATTTGAATGTTTCGGGAACATTTTCAGTGTACTTTTTATCGTATGCTTTAATTCGAATTGAAGCGTGAGGACAAACCATAGCACATTTTCCGCATTGGATGCAGACTTCAGGATCCCATTCGGGTACCTGAAGAGCTATATTTCGTTTTTCCCATCTTGTTGTTGCGCTCGGGAATGTACCATCTATAGGCATTTGGCTTACCGGGACATCATCCCCTTTTCCTTTCATCATCATGGCTAAAGTTTCTTTTACATAGTCCGGAGCTTTATCTGATACAATTGGAGGCAATTCGAATTCGCTTGTTACACTAGAAGGTACATCTATTTTAACAAGGTGCTCCAATGTATGATCTACTGCTTCAAAGTTCTTTTTAACTATTGCTTCGCCTTTAGCACCGTATGTTTTTTTGATTGCATTTTTTATTTGTGCTATCGCTTCATCTTTCGGAAGTATTCCGGAAATTGCGAAGAAGCAAGTCTGCATTATTGTATTTATCCTTGCACCCATTCCGCTTTTCTTTGCAACATCATAACCATCAATAACATAGAAGTTCAGCTTCTTATCAATAATTGTTTCCTGAACACTCTTCGGAAGTTTATCCCACACTTCATCTTTTCCGTAGGGCGAGTTAAGCAGGAATGTGCCGCCTTCTTTTACTTTTTCGAGTACATCAAATTTTTCAAGAAGGTTAAATTGGTGGCATCCTACAAAGTCGGCAGATTGAATTAGATAACTTGATTTGATCGGTGATTTTCCGAAACGCAGGTGAGATACAGTAGTTGACCCGGATTTTTTAGAGTCATAAACAAAATATCCTTGTGCGTAATTTTCGGTTTCCTCACCAATAATTTTTATACTGTTTTTATTGGCTCCTACAGTACCGTCCGCCCCTAGACCGTAAAACATGCTGCATTTTACATCATCACCTTCAGTAATAAAATTAGGATCGAAATCGAGACTAGTAAATGTAACATCGTCATTAATACCAACTGTAAAATGATTTTTTGGTTTATCTTTTTTAAGTTCGTCAAAAACTGCTTTAACCATTGCAGGTGTAAATTCTTTTGAGGAAAGACCGTAACGACCACCTATAACTTTAGGCATCGCAAATTCTGCCTCGCCGTTGTCCATTGCTTCGTTCAGTGCAGTAACAACATCTTGGTAAAGCGGTTCGCCGATTGAGCCGGGCTCTTTTGTTCTGTCGAGTACAGCAATTTTCTCTACTGTTTTCGGAAGGGCTTGGAGTAAATGTTTTTTGCTGAAAGGTCTGTACAATCTTACTTTAATAATTCCGACTTTCTCTTCCATTCGTTCGGTCATATAGTTAACGGTTTCTTCAGCGGTTTCTGCCCCGGAACCCATGAGGATAACTACACGTTTTGCATCAGGGGCACCTATGTAATCGAAGAGGTGATATTGTCTTCCAGTAATTTCAAAAAGTTTATCCATTGCGCTTTGTACAACATCCGGAGCGGCATCGTAGAACCTGTTTACTGTTTCACGTCCCTGGAAAAATACATCGGGATTTTGAGCGGTTCCACGGATGAAAGGATTGTCCGGCGAAAGTGCACGTTTTCTATGTTCAATTACAAAGCTATCGTCAATCATCATTTTCAGATCTTGTACCGATAATTGCTCAATTTTATTCACTTCATGCGATGATCTAAAACCATCGAAAAAGTGAAGGAAAGGAATTCTTGACTCAAGAGTAGCTCTATGAGCAACTGAAGCTAAATCCATAACTTCTTGAACCGAGCCTGAAGCAAGCATCGCAAAACCGGTTTGACGAGCAGCCATAACGTCACTGTGATCACCGAAGATTGAAAGTGCGGAAGCGGCCAACGACCTTGCAGAAACGTGAAAGACTGCGGGGGTTAATTCACCGGCTATTTTGTACATATTCGGAATCATTAAAAGCAGACCTTGAGATGCAGTGAATGTAGTTGTTAATGCTCCGCTTTGAAGAGCACCGTGAACCGCGCCTGAAGCTCCGCCTTCGCTTTGAAGTTCAGAAACTTTTGGAATCGTTCCCCAAATATTTTTTTCCCCTTGTGCAGCCCAGGCATCCGAAAGCTCACCCATACCTGATGAAGGAGTAATAGGATAGATTGCGATAACTTCGCTGTTGTGATAACCGACGTATGCAGCAGCTTCGTTTCCGTCGATCGTAATTTTCTTTCTGTCCATTTATATACCCTGTATTTATTATAAAGTAATTTCTGACAATTTTGTTTTATTTTAGCAAATATCAGACCATACTAAACAGCTCGTTTTATCTTGTTTTTAACACTTCTTATCCAATATTTGGGGAAAATCTTGCAGGTTCTACAAAAGTTTAGAAAGAAGTGGACGAAAAATCCTAAAATTAAGAATTCAGTATTTAGTCGAATAGTAAATTACAGATATTAAAAATAAAAATAAAGACTCAAATGTCGCTTTCATGAACAATATTTTAATGTATTGAGAGAAATATAGCATTTTCATTGAAATTCTAATTATGTTGAAATTGAATTGAAGATAGATTTTTTCTTATTTGTTTGCGATATTAAACATAAATTATAGGCGTCGAATGGCAAAGATAAAATTATCAGAAATATTCCCATTCTTCGAGACTGCACCTTCCGAACTTCTCAATGATTTTGAAAATGCTGCAATGCTGCAGTCGGTAAGTAAAGGCAATTATTTGGCGATGGAAGGTGATATGTGCAGTTACTTTCCGATAGTTCTCTCCGGACAAATTCGCGTTTTCAAAATCGGGGACCGCGGACAGGAAATGACTCTCTACAGAATCAACAAAGGTGAAAGCTGTGTTTTGACAATTGCTTGTCTGTTATCGAAAAAGACATTTCCAGCTTTAGCGTTTGTAGAAGAGGACACTGAACTTGTTCTTGTTCCTGACGAGTATTTTAGGGAATGGACACAGAAATATCAGATTTGGAACAACTTTATCTATGATTACTTTTCCGATGTTCTAAACAAAGTTATTGCCTTGCTTGAAGATGTTACATTTAAACGAACAGATCTAAGAATAGTCGAAAAATTAGTCAAGGATTCGATTTTCTACGGAAATAAGATAAAAACAACCCATCATACAATTGCAAGAGATTTGGGTACTGCAAGGGAGGTTGTGAGCAGATTCCTAAAAGAGCTTGAACACCAAAAATTAATAAAACTTTCGCGTGGAATGATTGAGGTTTTAAATCCAGAGGGATTGAAAAATCTCCTACTGGAACTCCAGTAATCATTCCGGTTTTTCAACGTGATTTTGTTACATATTTATTGGACACAATATCTTATTTTATTAACAATTAAAACGGAGGTAGTATGAAAAAGAATATGGGAAGCTTAGACAGAACAGTCAGGTTAGTAATCGGGATCGTTATAGCTGCTTTAGGAATTTATTATGAAAGTTGGTGGGGGCTTCTCGCATTGCCGCTTTTGATAACTTCTGTTGTTAGAGTATGTCCTGCATATCTTCCATTGGGTTTAAGTACATGTAAAACAAAAGAAGAATAAGGAATAAGATGAAAAAGTTCTTATTTGCAATTCTTTTTACGCTAGTATTTTTAACTTCTCAAGCAGAAGCAAGACCGCACAGAGTCGGCCAGATTCCAAACGGATCAAAAAACAGTTGTGCAAACTGCCATATTAACCCTGCTGGAGGTGGAGAGAGAAACGATTTTGGAAAATTAGTTGAAGCCAGATTTCTTGATGTTGTTAGTCCGGCCGGAAATGTTCAATGGGGACCAGCAATTGCTCATCTTGATGCGGATGGAGACGGCGTATCTAACGGTCTTGAACTGCAAGATGAGTTTGGTATGTGGCAGAGCGGACAGGTAAATCCCGGAAATTCAAGTTTAGTCTCTCTGCCCGGTTTAAATTCGAGTAATCCGCTAACTCCGGTAACAATAAATTTTTCCGATATGGAACCGCATTTAAACCAAACTTTATTTATAAGAATTGTAGATATAGCTAATTCATCTGAAATGGGGAGGAGGAGCGAGAGTATAAATTCATCGGAATTTGATGTTGTTCTGCAGGCAATTATCCCCGGCAGAAGTTATTTCATTGATTTTTTTGCAGATGCAAACTCAAATGGTTTCTACGATCCTCCTCCAACAGATCATACTTGGAGGTTAGAGCTTAACAATGCCTCGGGAAACGATGTTCTTGATTTTTCACATAATACTTCCTTCACGGATATAGATTGGCAATATACTGCAACAATAAATTTCTCATCGATGAACCCTCATTTAAATCAACTTATTGAATTAAGAGCAGTCGATCAACTGACCGGTACAGAAGCGGGGAGAAGCAGATTAGAAAGAATTACTACAAATGAATTCTCCATGTTACTTACAGGTCTTGAGGCTGATAGGGATTATGACATTGAATTTTATGCGGATTTAAATGGTGACGGTAATTATGATCCTCCGCCGGTTGATCATGCTTGGAAGATTAACACTTCTACTAATCTCGGCAGCACTGAAATAAACTTTTCTCATAATACGGATTTTCATGATATCGCTTGGGACTATGTTATCACTGTTGATTTCACTGAAATGTCTCCTCACATAGATCAGCTTTTTGAGTTAAGAGTTGTGGAACAAGCTTCAGCAACAGAGATTGGGAGAACAAGATTTGATAGGGTTCCGGGTTCAGCTTTTTCTACCACAGTCAGCGGAATCGAACCCGGTAAATCGTATAATATTGATTTTTATGCAGACTTAAATGCTAGCGGTCAGTACGATCCTCCGCCGACAGATCACGCTTGGAGAATTAACTTTAATGCTGCAGAAGGAAATAATTTTAAGATCTTTTCCCATAACACAAACTTTACTGATATTGAGTGGCCTGATGTTACATCCGTTGATGGAGATGAATTTACGGTTAATGAATTCAAACTTTTTCAAAATTATCCAAATCCTTTTAATCCGGAAACAACAATTAAATTTGTACTGAATAAAAATCAACACACATCATTAGCTATCTACGATATGCTCGGGCGAGAAACAGTTGTGCTGCTGAATGAATTTTTAACTTCAGGTAATTATTCAATACGGTTTAGCGCTGAAAATTTACCAAGCGGCGTCTATTTGTACAGATTAAAATCGGGAAGTTCAACAAAATCAAAGAAAATGATTTTATTGCGATAAAAATCAAAATCTGAACTGTACTCCAAAATTCATCTTTGTATCAGTCTTTTTTATCCCCTCGGGTGGAAGTGAATCATGGCGGATTTTCAAATCGACACTGAACGAAAATGTTTCCGAGAGAATGATGTTTAAACGGTTTTCGTTAAGAATTCGGTAATCCTCAAAATCCGAGAACATTGGCTGAAAGTAAACTACTCCACCAAAATTAAGAACCTCATTTATTTTGATATACAAAGAAAGATAATTGCTCCACCGACTTGTACTTATGTTTGATTCGTGAATTGAATTTTCCGGCAGATCATATTTCTCATGTTCAAACATATATGCCGTACCAAATGCTGCATCGCTGTCTTCATTGTGAAATAACAATATTCTAATCCCAGCTCCGGCAAGTTCTCTGTTGTTTATCAGAAGATTCTTATCATAATTAATTTGTCCGAAAATCTCCGACTTAAATCTTTCGCTGAGTTGGATTATGTTTCTTATATGGAAAAGACCGAGGTTTGAAAATCTATCACCGTTTATCCATTCGTGTTCGCTTTCAAAAATAAAAAATGTTGTTGTATTGCCGGATTTCCAGTCGAGTCTTCCGTCAACGTTCCCCTCTGTTTTTTCGGAGTTGCCTGTTTTAACCGTTCCGCTTAGTTCCAAGTAACCTGCGATTCCGTTAAACTCTTCTGGGGTTCTAAATTTTTCTGTGTTAACTTGTGCATTAACAACCGCAGCAAGCATCAATATGTTTATAACTATATTTTTGATCATAATATTTTTACGATTTTTTTGAAATGCGAAGATAAAAATAAATGAGATTTTAGAAAAATATAAAACTGGTTCGAACGAAGAAATTTTTGTCCGAACAATGATGAATGAATTACTTCAGATAACTAAAAAGATATTTTTATAAAAATTAAAATTTAATCCAAAATATATTATATATTCGATATTTCTACTTAAGCGTATAGTTTGATTCGATGGAAAAATAATTCTCCAATTCTTTTGTGTTGAAATTCAACAATGCTTTTGTGCTTCTCATTGTACCGAAACTTACATTCAAATATTCCGCGGCTTTTTTAATTGCAATCTCTTCGAAATTATCATCGGGAATTATCTCATTGATAAGATTTTTTTTCAATGCTTCCTCCGCCTGAATTGTTCCTCCGAGCAGGAGATACTTTGCAGCCTCCTGCCGGTTCAGATATTGAGGCAGAAGCAATGGAAGCGCGCCACTGGGATGAAGTCCATATTTTGCGTGTGAAAACAATATCTTAAAACTTTCACTCCCGATTCTAAAATCGCTGACTAAGTTTAATCCTAAAAACGGTGTCACGACTTCTCCATAAACAGCCGAAATAAAAATCTTCTTAAACGAATAAATTTTTCTAATAAGGTTCATAAGCATGTTTATCTCTATTGCACGGATATCTGTCTTCTCAAACTTTGTTATTTCAGACTCCTTATCGGTTTCAATTTTTCTGCCGGTTATCTCGCTTAAAAATTGTTCGTACGATCTTTGTCCAAGACAATCTTTATCCGTGATTCCCAAAATTCCTTTAATCGACTTTTCGTTTTCAATACGATCAAACCACGGAAGCACCTTATTTGCTTGATCCAAATTTGTAAGCGTGTCGAAGGCATTGCAGGACATTTTCAGCACCGCCAATTTACCGGAGATAAAACATTTAATATGTTCCGACTCAAATTCTATTTTAAGTGGCTCTTTCATAATAATCCTCCCGCAGTTATTTTTTTCGCTATTGAATGATATTATTTAATTTTTGAAAAATCTTGTTTTCTAAAATTATATTTTTTCTTTTATAACTCCTTCTTTATGTTTTCGTGAAGTTACATAATAGAAAGACGGAATTACGAAGAGTGTTAAGAAAGTTGAAACCAACAGTCCACCTATACTGACAACACCAAGCGGAATTCTCATCTCTTTACCTGCATCACCTATACCTAGTGCCATAGGCAGCATACCAAGTATGATTGCAATTGTTGACATAAGAATTGGTTTTAGTTTTGTCGGGCAAGCTTCAATCAAAGCCTCTCTTACCGGGGTTCCTTCTTCTCTAACCAGTTGGTTTGTGTAATCCAGCATAAGGATAGCATTGTTCACAACAATACCGATAAGCATAATCAATGCCATCAACGATGTTATTGCAAATGAAATATTTGTATGATATAATGAAGCAAACACGCCGATCATTGCAAGCGGAATTGTTAGAAGTATAAAGAACGGCTGCAGAAAGCTTTCAAGAATTGCGGCAAGAAGCATATAGGTAAGTATAATCGCAAGAACAAAAGCAAACAGCATATCGGAGATCATAGCATTCATCATTTTTACGTTGCCACCCCAGCTGAATGAATATCCGGGAGGGAAATCCATTTCATTTAACCGGCTCTCAATTTCTGAAGTCACATTACCTAGAGGGACATCGGGGGCCGGGGAACCTGTAAATTGAATTGTTGTGTATTTGTTTCTGTGAAGAATTTTTGTGTAACCAACTGTAAAATCAACATCTGCTAATTGTGAAATTCTGTAAACCATTCCGGATTGTGTTACTATAGGAATATTCCCGACTTTTTCAGGTGTGTCAACGTTGCTGTCCTTCATAGTGATAGTTATGTCGTATTCGTCTCCTTCTTCCCGATACTTCGAGAATTCAAGACCAGCAATCGCTGCTCGTAAAGTTAAAGCAAGCTCTTGGACAGAAACGCCTGCTTCAGCAATTTTATCTCTTTTGGGAAAAAGAGTAATTTCCGGTTTACCCGCTCGTGACGAGTTATCGAAATTTATCAATCCAGGAATATCTTTACATTCCTCAACTATACTGTCTTTCCACTGCTCCAGAATATCGAGGTCCTGTCCAAGCAAATAGAACTGGATCGGGGCTCCTCCCATACCCATTCCGGAACCATAATCGACTACGATTTTTGCATTAGGGATAGATGATAGTTTTTTCACGAAACCTGCGATCATCTTGTCAAGTCCGGCTTCCCGCTCACTTTCATCAACGAGCTGTACGTCCATTCGAGCCATATTTGACCCGGTGTTAAGATCGCTTATCTTTCCCAAATTTGTTAGAATATATTCAACTTCATCGTAGGATTTTAAACGGTTTTCGATTTCAGCAAGAACGTTCGCCGTTTCATACAAATTATATCCTTCGGGGAGTTCTACCTCTACTTTAATTTTTCCATCGTCGAGATTGGGCATAAATTCAAACCCGATATTTGGAGCATAGATAATAATTGATAAAACAAATAATACAAACGCCGTAACAATCACCAATATTGATCGTTTCTTACTTCTCAATACATTTGTTAAAAGTTTTCTATAATATTCGTCCCAACTAAGAAAAACTTTGTGGAGTGCATCGCTTAATTTGCCGCTTGTAAGTTTTTGAGGAAGAATTATTGATGCAAGCATCGGTGTAAGAGTAAACGAGAACAATAGAGAAAAAATTGTTGCAAAACTTGCGGCAAGGGCAAGCTCGCTTAGAAATCTTCCTACCATTGAAGACATACTTGCAATTGGGAGAAACACAACAATGTTTGTCATCGTTGCAGCTAGAACTGCAACAAGCACTTCCGTTGTACCTATATAAGCAGCTCGTTTGTTCTCAAGTCCAAGCCGTTTGTGCCTGAATATATTTTCCAGCACAACAACGGAATTTGCAACGAGAACACCAACAGAAACCGAAAGTCCCATTAATGTCATCATGTTTAGAGTCAACCCAAATGCCTGAAGAAGCAGAAACGTGGAGATTATTGAAGTCGGCATCGAAAGTGCAACAATAATCGTAGAGCGAATATCCGTAAGAAATACAAACAACACAATTGATGTGAAGATAATACCGAGTATTATGTTGCTCATCGTATCTTCAACGGTGGAGCGTATAAACACCGATCTATCGTTTACCATTTCAAGATTGGTTCCCGAGGGAAGTGATGCTTTAATTTCCGGAAGCGCTTCTTTAACCGCATTGGCAACTTCAACGGCATTGCCCTCAGAACTTTTTACAATTCCCAAACGGACAACGTTTTCATTTCGAAACTGTTTTTCAGCATCGAAGAAAATAGTACGCTGGCGAATGTCTTTTCCGGAATCCGAAACCGCTGCAAATTGTCTCAGCTTTTTGTAACCGAAAGAAGTTGGAACTTGCAGTTCTTCAAGTTCTTCCAAGCTTTCGAATTCCCCGTCCAATCTCACCGTGTATTCTTGATCGTCAATTTGAAAATAACCTCCCGGCATTTTCATATTGTGAGCAGCCAAAATCTGCATCAACTGGGGGATAGAAATAAAATTATGAAAAATATCTTTGTTATCAAGAACAACACGAATTTCGCGTTCCTGTCCGCCTGTTATATCAACTCTTGCAACACCTTGAATTTGAGAAAATCTATCCTTCAGAGTTTTGTCGGCAATCCTGAAAAGTTCACGCGGGTCCATATCTCCGCTGAGTACCACATCGATAATTGGGAAGGCACGGATATCGACCTTTTGAACAATTGGTTTTTCGGCATCGTCCGGCAGTTCGTTCAATATTTGATCCACCTTATCCTTTACTTCCTGGTTTGCAACGTCCACATTCTTATCAAGATTAAATTCAATTATGATAATCGATACGCCGTCGAGTGAATAGGATTCAATGCTTTCTATCTGACTAACTGTAGCTATAACATCTTCAATTCTTTTTGTTACAAGAGTTTCAATTTCCTTCGGGCCTGCTCCTGGATATACTGTTTGTACGGTCACATAAGGAACTTCTACATCCGGCATTTGATCAAGATTAAGTCCAATAAAAGCCAGTGCACCGAAGATCAGGAAAACCAAAATTCCCATTGTTGTAAGAACGGGACGGTTTATTGATGTTTTTGCAAGAATCATTTTTACCCCTTATTGAACTTCGTTTACTTTTTGTCCGTTTACTAACATTTCCGACCCTTTAACTATCAGTTTATCGCCCGGATTAAGTCCATCCAAAATTTCTACCCAAATTGCGTTTCTTTGCCCGGTTTTAACCTCCTGAAGCTTTGCACTATCATCGACGGAAACGAAGAGATATTCTTTTTTGTTCTGCTGCTTTATTAAATGTTTTGGAACTATTAACGCTTCCTTGTTTTCGTAAATCTTTATCGCAATTTCAACCGAAGTTCCCGGACGAAGTTCTTTTGAGGAATTATCGAATTCAACTTCAGCATAAAAAGATCTTGTGCGCGGATCAACCGAAAGTGATACGTGAGTTACTTTGCCTTTATAAACTTTCCCGAGATGATTGATCTCCGAATCCATGCCTTTTTTAATTAAACGAATTTCCTCTTCGTTTGCCCAAACCTTTGCTTTCATCCTGTTCATTTTTGCTATTGTAAAAAGCGCGGCTTTAGAATCAACTCCGTCACCTTCGTTAACCTTTATCTCCGTTATAATTCCATCATAAGGAGCATCAATAAACAAAGCTTGACGAGCCATTTCATAATTTCTTTTGTCAACCAGATACTTCGTTTCTGCTCCGTCGAAATTTGCTTGTGAGGTTTCTCCGGCAGTCAAAAGTGATTTCATTCTTTGATAAGTTTTAAGCGAGTTATCATAAGCGGCTTTTGCCTGTTCGTACTGAACTGCCGGGTTATCTTCTGGGAATTGAACAACAATATCATCTTCTTTTACAAAATCACCTACTCTGAAATTTATCTTCTCAACTCTTCCGCCGACAGCCGCGGCACGTGTGGTCTGCATTATTCCCGATAGTGTTGAATAGAAGGTAAGTTCTTTCTTGAAGTATTCTGGCTTAACAATTTCGACAGCAACAGGGACACCGTTATTGTTTTGAATATCCGACATGCTTTCGCTTGCATCCGACTCTTCTTCCCCGCAGCCGGAAATGGCAAAAAGCGAAACCACCGTGATAAGTAAGATCAGCAGTTTTAATTTTAATTTCATTGAATTTATAACTCCTTAATCATTTATAAATTTCATTTCGTTTACATCCAAGGTACCGATAAGTTTTTCAAGTTTGGCGATAGCAATAATATATTCGTAAACAACTTGAAGTCTGTTAGTTCTTGCGGTTTGGAGTTCTATATTCGCATTTTTAATTTCGAGTTGAGTTCCGCTTCCTTCGTTGTATCTTGTGTTTGCTATTTCGTAAGCCTTTTCAGCAAGCTTAACGTTACGTTCAACCGCATCCACTTGAATTTTTACAAATTTGATTTCGTTGATAGTGTTCTTAACTTCAGACACAATAAAATCTTTTAGATTTCCTAACTGTTCCTCGGTTTGACGAAGTCCAATCAGCGACTGTTCAACTTTGTTTTTCGTCCTTCCGCCATTGAAAAGATTCATCGAAAAAGAAAGCCCAACCGTGGTGGATGAATAATTTTGGAAATTCCAATCATCGGCAGAACCGGCATAGGTGTAATTTCCGAATGCTGCAAGCTGCGGCCAATATTCCGACCGGTCAAGTGCGATAAATTCTTCGTCTATCTGTTGTTTCACCTTCAATGAACTAATATCAAAATTTTTCTTTAGCGCTTCAGAAACTGCATCATCAACTTCGGGAATATCATAATCAGAAAATTCAATTTCACCTACTGCTTCAAGTTCGGAGGTTTGATCAACACCAAGTACTATCTTAAATTTATTCAAAGCATCCGAATACATATTCTCGAGTTCATAAACTTTCGGTCTGATATTTTCAACCATCACTTCAGCTTGCATCATTTCGTAGTCTGAAGTAAGACCTTGTTTGTGATAAGAAGATACATTACTTAAGTTTTCTTCGGAATTCCTAAGCGATGCTTTAGAAATCTCAAGCATCTGCTGTGAGAGAAGAGTACCATAAAATGCCTGCTTAACACTCAAGATTACCTCCGCAACTTTTGCTTTCAACTGTTCGCGTGATAATTCCAAGTAAATCTGTGATGCACCTATACCTCTGAAGACTGCCGAGTTAAATAAAATCTGAGTTACTTGTGCACTTGCTTCATAATTATTTGTCTGTGCAAAAGATTGAAGTTTTGTCTGCATCGGAAGCAGTTTTGATTCATCCCTCGGAATCACATTCTCACTAAATAAAATATTGTAAGTAGCATTTGTTAAGAGTGATTCAAAATCGGGGAATGCCATTTTTGGTTTAGCTAGAAAGTGAGAAAACCCGGCTGAAACATCCAGTGAGGGTAGTGCGTATCCGAATGCTTCATCAACTGCTTCCTCCGCTTTTTGAACTTCCATCTTAGCTATTTTAATTTCACGGTTATTCTCAAGCGCAGTCTCAATAGCCTGTTCAAGCGTGAAGGACTGTCCGTTTGTATTACTCATAAGAATAATAAAAAAGAGTAATGTCAAACTGATCAGCCTTGTCAAATCATTTTTTTTCATTAGCAGCTCTATCTTTTGTTAACTTATTTTCTAATTCCGTCGAATACCAGATCGATAAGTTTATCGATGGTATTCTTAAGCTTATTAACTGTTTGTTCGTCTATATATTTTTTATCAATTTTCGAGTATTCGAATACTTCAATTGCCTGCAAGTAACGAAGTATTGTTCTTGCAAAATCGCGAGCATCAATTCTTTTCAATTGGCTCGATCGGATTCCTTCTTCAATTATTGTCGTAACATAGAGTTCGGCGCTGTCATAAAATTCTTTAAAAGATTCTTCAATAACTCTCGAAATTTCTATAAAGGCATGCGGTGTAATGTTATACTTTTTATTTTCGTTATAAGTATGTGCGATAAGGATGGTTAAGAAAAGTTTAAGTTTTTGTTTTGTTGATTTTTCTTTTGCTGCCTCGCTTTCGAAGGCGGAAATCTTTGATTTATAATAACGTTGAATTATCTCGTTTAGGAGAGCTTCTTTGCTTTCGAAATAATAATATATGCTGTTTTTTTTAATACCAACTTTTCTTGCGATATCTTCAAGAGTTGTCTTATGATAACCGAAGTAAGCAAATTGTTCTTCCGCCGCTTCAATTATTAGTTCTTTCTTTTGATCGTAGTTTTCCGAAATCTTTTTCTGTGCCATTTAGTATTTTCGAACATTGGAACTAATCGTTCGAAAAATAGACAAACTTGTTGATCTATTCAAGTGCAAAATTTTGAGTAGCAGTATTTCATAGGGATTTAAATTGTAGGTTGAAGGCAAAAAGTTAAAAGTGAACGATAATCAGTAAAAGAAAATGAATTATCAATTAAGAAACATAAACTAAGAAATGGCGATACATTACTGATAAAGAATGAATGGAGTCCAGTTTGTTATTATTTTCGTCTAAGGTTAAAGAGTCTGTGTGATAATTCATAATTACCCATGGCTTCATCCACGGGATGGCATAACCTCAAAATACCACAGGACTTTAATCCAATAAAATGTTGAAAATGAGGCATGCTTGCCGGTAGGCAAGCTAAAGCCAAAAGATGGGTTTGTAATCTTAACCCCCGACTTAATATTCGGGGCAATAAAAGTTCTCCACATACTCTGAAGCGGACAGAAATACTCATACTTATTCAACATACTCTGAATCAGTGAGTGATTGATGCAAGAAAATTATTTTGCGGATTTAACCGCGTCGACAACTTTTGTAAGTAAATCAATAAATTGTGCATCATCCAAATAACCTGGAATAACTCCCATAAAATCAACGCCGTTGTGAAAAAATCCGGTAGAGGGATAACCGCTCACTCCAGCCATTTGAGCGAACTGTGCGCCAGTAAGATTTTGTCCCTCGTAAACCAAACCTTTGTCCTTTTCCGGATTGAGTTTTACAACCACAAAATATTTGTTCAAATAATCTATTACTTTTTTGTTCGTGTAAGTGTTGGCATCCATTTTTTTACACCAGCCGCACCAATCTGTATAAAAATCTATTAAGAGAATTTTCTTTTCGTTTTTTGCCTTATTCAGTCCATCGTTGTATGAAAGCCATTCGAGTTCGCTACCTTTGGCTGAAATTGAGATAAATGAAATAAAAAATAATACTACTGCAATTCTATTTAAAATGATCCGGTTCAAATTTTTCTCCTTTGTGTTGATTACTTTTATTATTCAATGTAATGAAAATGAGATAAAAATATTTCGAAATGGGTTCAAAATTTCCAAAAAAAAACAGCCGTCAAAAACTTAATTGACGGCTGATACAAATCCAAATAATCATTTATCGCTATAAATTATCGAAGAAATATTGTGAAATTTTTGTATAGAGATGCAGCACATCTTTTCCTCCTACACCATGTCCATGTCCTACATAGGGGAAATAATCTAGAGGTTTATTCAAATTTGCCGCTTTCTTTGCAAATTCAAGCGTGTTTTGCCAAACAACCGTAGGGTCCGATGTTCCGTGAACCAGTAGTAGTTTCCCGTTCAGGTTATCAACATAATTGAGAAGCGAACTTTCTTCATAACCTTCTGGATTTTTCTGCGGAGTGTCCATATATCTTTCGGTATACATAATCTCGTAAAATTTCCAATCGATAACTGCTCCTCCGCCAACACCTACTTTGAAAGCATCCGCAGTTCTCAACATCAATGATGTTGTCATAAAACCGCCGTAACTCCAACCGAAAACTCCGACTCTTTCTGCATCAACATAATTTTTGGTTTTAAGATAATTTAATCCCGCAAGTTGATCTTGAACTTCTACTGTTCCCAATCTTCCAAATGTAGCTTGTTCAAATTCCAAACCTCTGTTAGCGGAGCCTCTGTTATCGAGAGTAAAAATTATATAACCATTCTGCGCCATGTAATGAAACCAAAAATCATAACGCCCGTACGGGAATGAATTTTTTATTAACTGTGCGTGAGGTCCGCCGTAAACATAGAATATCACCGGGTACTTTTTCGATTCATCAAAATCTGGCGGGTAAATCGTTCGGGAGTAAAGATCTGTTCCGTCATCAGCCTTAATAGTATTTATTTCTGTTTTACCTAATTTGAATTCAGTCAATGGATTAGCAGAGTTTAATAAATTTTTCTTTGATTCACCATCAGCGGAAAGAACATCAATAATCCTAGGGGTTTCCATATTTTGATATGTATCTACAAAAAGATCTTTCCCATCAAACTTATCAATTGAATGATTATAGCCTGGCTTTGTTAGTCGCTTAATTTCCGATGTTTGTAAACTCACTTTATACAAGTGAGTTTCAAGAGGGGAATCTTTTGTGGCGGTTATAAAAATATTTTTCCCAGTCTCATCAAATCCAACAAAACTAAGTACGACCCATTTTCCCTTGGTGACTTGGTTTATCATATTTCCTTCTACATCGTAAAGGTAAAGGTGATTCCATCCATCTCTTTCCGAAAACCAGAGGAATTTTTCGTTGTTTTCCGGAAGAAAAATCAGCGGGTTTTCCGGCTCAACAAACTCATCATCTTTTTCTTCGAATAATGTTTTAATTTTCTCACCGGTTAACGCATTATACTTAATCAGCCTCAAATGATCTTGATCTCTGTTAAGATGTGCAACAAAAATAAATTTTGAATCTGGACTCCAAGTAACTGCTGTTAAATATTGATCAGCCGGTTCTCCCGTGTTAAGCCAAACAGTATTTTTCGTCTCGATATTGTAAACTGCAATCTTTACATACTCGCTGGTTTGACCTGCCATAGGATATCTAATATTCTTTAATTCTGCCGGCGTACTTCCCATTTCAACAAGAGGGTATTGTGTGACCATTGTTTCGTCTTTATGATAGTAAGCGAGCAGTTTACTATCCGGTGAGAAGAATATTCCTTTGTTAATTCCAAATTCGTTTCGGTGCACTGACTGCCCCGAAATGATTCCATCTCCGTTATCTGTAAGTTTTCTTAGATCAGTTTCGCTTACTGCTAAGTATAAGTTATTATCAATCGTGAAGGCAGTTGTCTTATTATCACCTGCAGTTCTAATATTTGAAGCATTTTCGCTAATCGAATTAAGAAATTGAATCGATAGATTTTCAGTGTTAACACGGAACAATTTTTGTTTCGACCAAAAATTGAAATGATTCTTATCAATCCAAGTAATCCGAGATATTCGAGTAAGTTCTTCCTCATTTATCTTTCCTAAGATTACATTCAAATCATTCAACCCAAGTAATTTTTTGCTTTCTTTTTCAGTTACGGAACCAAGCATCAAAAAATCTTCATCATCGATTTTTTCGACAAATGAGTATTTGTCAGTGTTTGGTATTGGTGATAGTTGGTTGATTCTTTCGGGAGCTAGTTTTGAATAAGAATTAAAAACAACATCTTCGAGGGTAAGTAGTTTTTCCTGTGCAGAAATTTGCAATGAAACAAACAGAATGATAAATAACAATGTGATTTTTCTCATTGGCATCACCTTATTTTATAAAGAGTATCAAAAGTTAATTTGCTCTGTTTCAAACTGCAAATTTACTTTAAAATAAAAAAGCCGGCATAAACCGGCTTTTACAAAAAAAAAAAAAAATTATTTATCCTTTTTTGAATCTTTCTTTTCCTCCTTACTCAAAGGAGCAATTCTTTTTTCGAGAACGTTATCTATAAGTTTATATTCTTTTGCTTCTTCGGACGTCAAATAATAATCTCTGTCACAGTCCTTCGCGATTTGTTCAAGACTCTTTCCCGTATGCAATGAAAGAATTTGGTAAAGTTTTTCGCGGGTCTTTACCATTTCTTTTGCATGGATTTCTATGTCTGCAGTCTGCCCCTGCAAACCGCCGATCCAAGGCTGATGAATCATTATTTTGGAATGGGGGAGTGCTGAACGTTTACCTTCGTCACCGCCGGCAAGAAGAACGGCTCCCATGCTAGCAGCCATTCCAACACAGATGGTAGCAACCTTAGGTTTGATGTATCTCATAGTGTCATAAATTGCTAACCCTGCAGAAACACTACCGCCGGGAGAATTTATATAAAGATTGATATCCTTATCGGGATTCTCGGCTTCGAGAAAAATAAGTTGTGCAATCGTCAAACTTGCGATATGATCATCAATTGCGGTACCCAAAAAAATAATACGCTCCCGCAGAAGTCTTGAAAAAATATCCATCCCGCGTTCGCCGCGTCCGGTCTGTTCGATTACGTAAGGAACCAGCTGATTATAAATTTCAGTTTTCATCTTTATTTTCCTTTGCTTCTTTCGATTTTTGTTCAGGATCAACTTCTATAACCTTGCTATTCTCAACGAGAAAATCAATTACTTTTTCTTCCAACATTGCAGTATCCCGTTTTGAATCTTTATAGTATTTCACAAGTTTTTCAACCGGAATTCCTGTGCTTTCGGCATCTTTTTTGGCAAGCTCTTCTAGATCAGAATCTTCAACTTTAATTTTTTCTTTATTCGCAATCTGTTCCATAATAATCTGCCATTTAGCGTTCCATTCAGCTCTAGGATAAAGCTGTTTCTTAAGTTCATCATCGCTCATTGATGGATGGTTGTGCCTTTTTGCATGTTCTTTTTCGGAATCAACCATTCGTGTTGCGAGCAAATCAACATAACCTTTCGGAGGATCGAATTCGTTATTATCGACAACTTTCTTAAGAAGATTATTTTTGAAAATGCTTTCAGCTTGCTGATCGAAATATTTTTGATAGTTTTCGGTAATGTGAGCTTTCAGTTCGTCGTAATTTGCTGCTTTATTGTTCGAAACGTTTTTAAAGAATTCTTCATTCTCTTCAGGGAAAACAAGTTTCTCAGTTTTCTTGATTTCAGCATCGTAGAAAAACTCTTCTTTGTGAGTTTCTTCACCGTGCTTATGTTCGTCCACAAAATTAAACTCGAACTTTTCTCCTATTTTCTTACCGATTGCGCCTTCAACAATTGACGGTGCAACACCTGGGTCAGAAAGATCTATTGCGATGTTTTCACTCTTGCTTCCGATTATAGGTGTTCCGTCTTTATCTTTTCTTTGAAGATCAACGGTGATTCTATGGAATTTATCACCAACGGTATCGGTTTCTTCGAACATTGCTTTTGATTTTTTTATGTGTTCGATTTCAGCTTCAATATCAGAATCTTTAACTTTGAATTTCGGTTTCTCAATTTCAAGTCCAGTATAATCTTTTAGTTCGAGAACAGGTTTAACTTCGTATTTAATTTTGAAGGATAATTTTTCGTCACGCACAAAATCCAAGTCTGTCATCGAAGGAGTGCTTATAGGTTCAAGTTTCATTTCATCGACAATTTCCCAGAATTTTTTGTTTGCTATATCTTCGCTGGCTTTATACTCAATGGCATCGCCATAGGTTTTTTTGAGAATGTGCATCGGCACTTTACCTTTTCTAAACCCAGGCATAGAAATAGCTTTGCCTTCCTTCTTATATGCATCTTTTATTTCGTTCGAAATCTCATCATATGAAAGAGTAACTTCCAATTCGTGTTCTACGTTTGATAGTACGTTTACTTTTGTATCCAATTTAGCCTCATTAAAGTGATAAAAACTTCAAATGGGGAAAAACGAACAGCGCATGTGGTGCGAAAGGGGGGACTCGAACCCCCACATCCAAAGGATACTAGATCCTAAGTCTAGCGCGTCTGCCAATTCCGCCACTCTCGCAAAACCACAAAAATAAACCATTTACCTATGATATTCAATAGAATTAGTCATATATTCATTACTTCCTTCAAATGAGGACTATTCTAATTATGGGGTTTTGCAGAAAAGATTAATTGTTCTTATCCAAATTTATAGAACCGAGTTTATGAGATCGCTTTTAAATTTTAAAACAATTGAGTAAAATTTCATTTTTAGTGAATTTTTGCCTCTCAGCAAAGTTTTCTATTGTTTTTTAATGACTTGAAATTTTCCAAGTAATTTTTTGGCAAATTTTGCTTTACTCCAAAACAATGACTGCCAATTTTCTTATATTTTACGTTCAATAAATTCTTCAGTCACTTTGTTTCGAGTTTATGGAAGATCTTATAAATAAAACGATTGAGAACTACAAATTTGTTTCCATTCTCGGCAAAGGCGGAATGGGAGTGGTCTATAAGGCCTATGATGTCCGCCTTGATCGATTTGTTGCGATAAAGGTACTAAGTTCGAGGATTCTTCACAAAAAAAATTCGGTTGAAAGATTCAAAAGAGAAGCACGTCATCAAGCGCAATTGATTCATCCTCAAATTGTGACAGTTTTCGGTTTCCTGGAAGTGGATGAATTTTTGGGAATTGTTATGGAGTACGTCGAGGGAGAAAGTTTAGAGAAGCTTATTCACAGAATGAAAAAACTACACGTTAATGATGCTGTTTATATTCTTAGGCAGCTTCTTATGGGTGTAGGTTATGCACATCAAAAAGGTTTTGTTCACAGAGACATAAAACCCTCGAACGTTATAATCAACAAGGACGGCGCTGTAAAAATAATGGATTTCGGGATTTCGAAATCTTTACTCGATCAAAGTGTTACAAAAACCGGCTCAAAAATCGGCACGGTTTTGTATATGAGTCCAGAACAAATTCGTGGCGATGATGTAGATCATTTAAGTGATATCTATTCACTTGGTTGTACTTTCTACGAGATGATTTCAGGCGAACCCCCTTTCTATGAAGAAAATGAATACAAAGTGATGGAAGCCCACTTGAAGCAGAATCCCAAAAAACTTTCTTCATTTATAACAGGCATTACCTCAGAAGTTGACAAAGTGATCGATCTTTCTCTTAGAAAGAATTCGGGTGAGAGATACCCAAATTGTGATCTGTTTTTAAGGGATGTAATTCAACTTGAAAACCATTTAGCGAAACTTCAATCGGAAATCTTCAGGCACAAACATCCCAATCCAAAAAGGAAAAAAGTATTTTCGGTCCTCGGTTTTTCGGTACTACTCGTATTTGTTGCTTCAATAGTTTATTTGGCATACGTGCAGACCGGCAAATTCCTTAAAAGCGATTCGCTGTATGAACTAAAAAAATACAGCATACAAAATTTATTTGAATCCGATAACCGCAAACTTGAATATGCAAATTTTATTGTCCTTAATTCGGGAATAAGCCGCAATATAAATGCAATTAAAATGATAAACGACAGTTACGGCTTGGCTGTTGGAGATAACGGCGGGATATATAAAACTGTAGACAGCGGAAGTACATTTTCGAAAATTGAATTAAAGCTGTCCGGTAATCTTCAGGATATTGATGTATCCAAAGCTGGGAATAGTGTTGCGGTTGGTGACAACGGTATAATCTTATTTTCTTACGATCAGTTTAATTCTTACACTGAAGTGAGTTCCGGGACCAAAGAGAACTTGCTTCAAGTAAAATTTATTAACGATAAAACTGCATTTGCAATCGGTGTAAACGGAACAATTTTAAGAAGTAACGATTCTGGATTTTCGTGGGATCTTCTCACCCACAACAATCCCGAAACATTTTTCGACATTCATTTTGTGAACAACGATAAAGGATTTATTGTCGGAAGGAACGGGACCCTGCTTTCTACTTCCGATGGTGGAACAACTTGGATAACAGCAGAAAGTTTTACGGATAAGTACTTGAAATCAATTGATTTCTTTGACGCAAAAAGCGGAGTGGTTGTTGGAGGGGGAGGAACTGTTTTTGTTACGGAAAATAGCGGTTCGAGTTGGAAGGAAAGATCATTGAGCGGGGTCAGCGGTCTTCAGAAGGTTAAATATATAACTGAAGATTTTATCGTTGCTGTAGGAACCCGCGGTACATTGGTTGTTTCTGAAAACGGGGGCGATGATTGGAAACAACTGCAAACTAATTTGTATGTACTTCTAACGGACATAACTGCAACACCCGCAAAGAAAATTATAATTTCCGGTCATAACGGTACTCTCATCAACTTAAAATAGAAGAATAAATTGGATAAATTTTTAATTCACGGCGGAAAAAAATTAAGCGGTAAAGTCAAAATAAGCGGTGCTAAAAATTCAGCATTAGCATTAATCCCTGCTGCACTTCTTAATTCCGGGAAAAATCGACTGACAAATATTCCCGAAGTTAACGACATTTACACTATGTGTAAACTTATGCAGCATCTCGGTGCACAAATTGAATTCACCAATGATGTGATAGAGGTCGATACCTCATCGGTTAATACTCAGACAGCACCATATGAATTGGTTAAAAAAATGCGTGCCTCAGTCTATGTTTTAGGACCGCTTCTCTCTCGTTACGGAAGAGCAAAAGTTTCTCTGCCCGGGGGATGCGCCTGGGGTCCTAGACCAATTAATCTTCATCTTGAATCGATGAAGAAAATGGGAGCGGAAATTGAATTAGTTGAAGGGTACATTGTCGCAAAAACAGAAAAACTGAAAGGCGCAAAAATCAATTTTGATGTTTCCACTGTTGGAGCAACCGGAAATGTTCTTATGGCTGCTGTGCTTGCAAAAGGGGAAACTGTTATCTCCAATGCTGCAATAGAACCTGAGATAACTCATCTAGCAAATTTTTTAGTAAAAATGGGAGCACGAATTGAGGGTATCGGGACGAAAGTGCTTAACATCGAAGGTGTAAACGAACTGCAAGCGGCTGAACTGAGCAATATTGATGATAGAATTGAAGCTGGTACTCTTTTACTTTCGGGAGCTATGCTGCGAAGTAATATTTCTATTGAAT
This sequence comes from Melioribacteraceae bacterium, assembly GCA_024103215.1. GTDB lineage: Bacteria > Bacteroidota > Ignavibacteria > Ignavibacteriales > Melioribacteraceae > JAGFIY01. The sequence continues at coordinate 31,814 of JAGFIY010000039.1, forward strand.
ACAATAACTTAGAGCATTTAACTGCAGTGATCTCTAAGCTGGAGGATACAGGGGTTAAATTAAAGGTAAATAATAACTTAATAGATATTATCTCAGTTCCCGATGAACCGAACGCCATTGATGTTTCAACTGCTGTATATCCCGGTTTTCCGACTGATTTACAAGCACAGTGGACTGCTTACATGACACAATGCTCCGGAGAAGCAACAATTACAGACACGATCTATTTGGATAGATTTAAACACATTCCTGAGCTGAATAGGTTGGGAGCAAGTATTGTGGTTAAGAATAACAGCGCTATTGTGAAGGGGAGCACGAGACTGAAGGGAGCAAAAGTTATGTCAACCGATCTGCGAGCCAGTGCTTCACTTGTTTTAGCAGGGCTTGCCGCCGAAGGAACTACCGAAGTACTCAGAATTTATCATCTTGATAGAGGCTATCAAAGGATAGAGGAAAAACTTCGTTCTTTGGGAGCCGATATTCAAAGAATTAAAACCGAAGAGTTCTAATAGAAATGAAATCGAAAAAAATATTTTCAACCGTAAATGTATGGTTGAGCATATCTATCTGTATTAATCTCTATCTGCTTTCATTACCTCTAACAAGTATTTTGGGTTACGAATACTCAGCAGTAAACGGAATTATTCAATCCTTCATCTCGGGAATCTTTTTCCTTCATTTTAATGGTTCCTCAAAAAACATTTTGGGTGCGGTAAAAAAAACAGCGGTTTATTCGTTACTTAATTTTGTTTTAATTTTTTTTCTCGGAGTAATGTCTACTGTTTTCTTTCAAGGTTGTCCTTTTGATGTAACAGCATTTTTCTATTTTTTAATTCCCCCTGTTTCAATTTTATTGGGGGTTTCAATCGCCGTTCTAGTTTCAAACAGATCAAAATTATTGAGTTATTTGTTTTTCATAGTAGTTTGGTTATTACTGCTGGCGTCGGCAATTTTGGAATTTTATTTTTATTCACAAATTTATTTTTTTAATCCAATCATAGGTTATTTCCCGGGAACTATTTATGACGAAGATATGCAAATTACTTCCCAATTTGTTTTATACCGAACTTTTTATCTCTTATTTTCCTTTACGTTTCTTGTATTAGTAGTCAAAATTAAAAGTGTAAAATTCAACAATCTTATACATCTCATAAAAATCAGCTTTATTTTATTCCTTCTAATTTTTGAATTCCTTAAACCGGAATTAAATATGGCAACAAGCTCCGCAAGGTTGAAAAGTGTATTATCAAAACAGTTTACCACAGAGCATTTTGAAATTTTTGCTGATCCTACTGTTTCGAAAGATGATCTTAATTATTTAAGCTTGCTTCACGAATATTATTATACTGATTTAGTTGAGAACATAAATGTCCAACCTTCGCGAAAAATTGCTTCATTCATATTTAAGGATTCATTTCAGAAAAGAGAATTTTTCGGAGCAGGAAATGCAAACGTAGCAAAACCGTGGATGAGTCAAATTTTTCTCAACCGGGAGCAAGTAGAATCATCATTAAAGCACGAAATAGTTCATATATTTGCTGCAGAATTCGGGTGGAGCATATTCGAGGTTGCTAAATATTTTAATCCTGCTGTAATAGAAGGATTTGCGATGGCATTTGAAGATGAATACGCCGGTCACTCAGTGGATTATATGGCAAAACTAGCTCGTACCAACGGATATGATTTTAAGATAAGTGATTTGTTCAGCGGATTAAATTTCTACACCGTAACTTCTTCTATTTCATATATTTATGCCGGTTCTTTCATAAAATATTTGAAGGATTTTTTTGGAGTTGAGAAGATTAAGAAACTTTATTCCGATGGAAATTTTGAGCAGATATTTGATACTGAAATCATCGAAATACAAGAAGCGTATTATGATAATCTCGACAGTTTAGAATATGAGTTTCCTTCTGCAGAATCTCATTATTTTTTCGGTAGACCGTCGATTTTTACAAAATATTGTGTGAGATATACGGCTAATCAAATTAAGGGAGCATGGTCTGATTATTCTGCGGGAGCATATGAATCAGCTCTCGAAAAATTTACCCGGATCTTTGAAAATACAAGCAACCACTCTTCACTAAGAGGAATGATTTTATCGCTGGGTAAGTTGGAAAGGTATTTCGAAGCATCTGAAATAATTGAAAATAATTTTGTCAACTTTAAAGGAACAGCGTACGAATATGATCTAAAGTTGACTTTAGCAGTGTACTCGATTCGATTGAATGATTTAGATAAAGCAAAAATCCTTTTAAAAGAAATTATTGATAATCCACCTACAGACGAATACTTTTTCGCGGCCTACAGATGGTTTAAATTAATTAGTTGGAAAGCCGACTTTATAAATAATTTTGTAAACGGAAGCGAATTTGATAAATATCTAATCTTATCTGAAATGTATAAACAAGAAAATGATTTGTTACTGCTTCCGTCAGTTGTTTCACTGAGCAAGTTTCTTGATGAAAGTGTTAAAAATTTATTGAATAATTTGAATGAAATTCTGGTTCCGCAAACCGCATATGAAAGCAAAGCTATTTATGAGTTAAGCGAGTATTTGAAAAACAAGTATTATTATAAAGAGTCCTTACACTATTTGCAGAAAGCAAAAATATTTGCAAATGATTCCGAGTTAAATAAAAAATATTTAGAATCTGAAAAAGTATTAAACTGGTTAATTGCACATTATATTTCGGGATGGAGTTGGAAAAAATAAAATCGAAAATAGAATTATTACCTTTTGTTAAAGTAATCTCCGAAATTGCCGATGAGAGTAAATTAGAAGTATATATCGTCGGCGGATTTATTCGTGATGTGATCTTGAATAGGAATCGATCAGATATTGATATTCTTGTTGTAGGTGACGGACTTTCATTCGCAAGAAGATGTGCTGATAAATTGGGAGTCGAAAATATTAACATCTTCAAAACTTTTGGCACGGCGCATTTTAATTATAAAGGCTACGAGATTGAATTCGTTGGTGCAAGAAAGGAATCGTATACACGTGAAAGCAGAAATCCTGAAGTAAGTTCCGGAAGTTTTTTGGATGATATTAATAGAAGAGATTTCACTATCAACTCGATTGCTGTCGCGGTTCATCCTGCGGAGTTTGGAAAAGTGATTGATACTTTTGATGGTTTAAATGACATAAAAAATAAAATTATAAAAACTCCGCTTGATCCTAAAGTGACTTTTAATGACGATCCGCTTAGGATTTTGAGAGCATTCAGGTTTGCATCACAACTTCAGTTTGAAATTGATAGTACGTTATTGGATGCTGCCCGTGAACTTGCTGAAAGATTAAGCATAATTGCTCAAGAAAGAATAACTGATGAGTTTATGAAGATACTTGCTTCGCCTAAACCTTCAATCGGATTGAGATATCTTTACGATACACGAGTTATGGAAATCATCTTTCCGGAAATTGCAGATTTGGGAGGCGTTGAGCAAAGACTTGATTATCATCATAAAGACGTGTTTCTTCATACTTGCCAAGTTGTTGACAACATTGCGCCGAATACCGATGATGTGTGGCTCCGTTTTGCCGCATTAGTTCATGATATAGCAAAACCCAAGACGAAGAAATTTGTCGATGGAATTGGCTGGACGTTTCACGGTCATGAAGAATTGGGTGCGAGGATGATGAAACCAATTTTCAAACGGATGAAATTACCGCTTTCAAAACTTCATTATGTCGAAAATCTTATTCGTCTACATCTCAGACCAATAGCTCTAGTAAGTGATGAAGTTACTGATTCGGCAATTAGAAGATTTGTGGTTTCTGCCGGTGAGGATTTGGATGATTTAATTACATTGTGCAGAGCGGATATAACTAGTAAAAACATCAAGAAGGTTGAGAAATATCTCGATAACTATGAAAAGGTTATGCAGAAAGTTAAGGATGTTAAAGAGAGAGATAAATTAAGAGCTTTCCAATCCCCTGTAAGCGGAGAACTTATTATGAAGGAATTCGGGATTTCTCCATCGAAAAAAGTCGGTGAGATTAAAAAAGCAATTGAAGAAGCAATATTGGATGGTGAAATTCAAAATGACTTCGAAGCTGCATACCAATACATGCTGAAATTGAAAAACCAAGATTACGGATCAAATAATTAACCGCGATTTATATTCATTTAATGGAATATCTTCATATTTAAAATTGTCTCAAAAGTATTGAAATCAAATTATTAAATAAAAATGTTCGCCAAATTGTAACTTTTTTGCGGAACCGAACGTCAAACGTGTGAAAGTTTTGCAGAAATTAAAATTTTGGAGCGACTTAAGGAGTAAAAATGAAAAAATATTTTAGCTTGTTCTTGATTATTGTTCTTTCGATTAGTTCTTCGGTCATCGCACAGAAAAAACTAACACTGGAAGATGCAATCAGCATAGCTCTTCAAAGAAATTCCACACTGGCTAAAAGTTATAATAATTTAATTGGAAATGAATCCGATGTGAAAAGTGCATACGGTGGATTTCTTCCTACTTTTGGAGTTTCCGGAGGCTGGAGCTGGTCGAAAACTCAGGATGCGGGGGGTCAGCAAGTTAACTTTTTAGGCGATGTGGTTGATGTTCCCGAAAGCAGTTACGATACTAGAAATTATTCCCTGCGAGCCGGCGGAGGAATAACTTTATTCAATGGTTTGAGTAACTATGCAAATCTTGAATCTAGTAAAAATGATCTTGAAGCCGCTAAATACAGCTTGGATAGATTAAAAGAAGATATTATAGCTCAAACTTCAGAGTATTATTATAACATACTCGCAGCACAAGCTCTTGTTGAAGTTCGAAAAGAAAATCTTGTTTACAACCAAAAGTTTTTCGAAACAGTTGAAGCTATGAATAATTTAGGTTCAGTACCATTGGCGGATGTTTACAATCAAAAGGTTCAATTGGGTAATGCAGAACTTAGTCTCATCGAAGCACAAAATATGCTTGATGTAGCAATAAACACTCTAATTACTTATTTGGCATTGGATGTATTGGAAGAATACACATTTGATATGCCGAGTTTGGAAGCACAAAGCTCTGAACAGCTTCTGTCAGATTATAAAAATTTGGAAGAAAAAGTAGGTCAAGCTCTTAGAGAAAGAAAAGATTATAAAGCACAAATGCTGACTCTTGCAAGCCGAGATTCTAGAATTACAAGCGCGATGGGTGGATTATTCCCAAGCTTATCCGGTGATTACGGATTTTCAACATCCGCAACTGAACCCGGAAAATTGTTCGACAGAAAAGTTTACAGCCTTGGTTTAACTTTAAGCTGGAATTTGTTCAACGGATGGAATACTGAAAATGCGATTCAGTACGCTGAAATTGCTGCTAAAAATGCAGAAGAAGATCTTTTAGTTCTCGAAAGAAATATAAAAGTTCAGGTAAAACAAGGATATTTGAATTTGATTGCTGCAAGGAAAGGTTTGGATGTAAGCAGAAGCAATGTTGAAGCCGCAAGTGAAAACAGAAGAATTGCTCAAGAAAGATACAACCTCGGGTCAGCAACTATTTTGGATGTTCTTCAATCAAACCGTGACTACCAAGAGGCTCAGCGCGGAAGAATTGATGCCGAGTTCAATTATCATATTTCGAGAGAAAGACTCCTTAATTACCTCGGAAAACTTGATTTTTCTAAATATGAAAATTAATAAAGGAAACAATTAAAGGAGATATATAATGGGGAAAGGTAAATCTAAAAAATCTAAAAAGAAAGTATTTATCTTAGGTGCAATAGTATTACTTCTGTTTGTGGTTGTTGGTCTGCTTGCCTTCAGCGGAGATAAGGAAGAAATAATCACCGTCCAAACCGAAGAAGTAAAATCTAGAACTATTACACAGGTAGTTACCGCAACAGGCAAAATTAATCCTGAATTTCAGGTCGAACTTCGTCCGGAAGTTACAGGAGAGATAGTTGATCTGCCAGTTGAAGAAGGCGATATTGTGAAGAAGGGTCAACTGCTAATAAGGCTTAAACCGGAGCAGTACATTGCAAGAAGAAACCGGGCACGCGCTAGTCTCGAAGCTGCTAAAGCAGGATTAAAGGTTAGAGAGGCAGCTCTTAATCAGGTAAAACTAGAATACGAACGCATAAAAGGGTTGTACGAAAAAGGATTGGTGAGTGATAAAGAACTTGAATCTTCAGAAGCCTTGTTCTTGCAAAGTCAAGGTCAGTACGAGGCAGAAAAGGCTCAAGTAATGCAAGCTACTGAAAGTTATAACGATGCCGTAGTAGAACTGGAAAAAACTGCAATATATTCACCGATAGACGGTACAATCATTGCATTAAATGTTGAATTGAGTGAACGTGTTTTGGGAAGTTCGTTCAGTCAAGGAACGCATTTAATGACAGTAGCTGACTTGAGTAAAATCGAAGCTCAAGTTGAAGTTGATGAAAACGACGTAGTTCTTATTTCGATTGGTGATACAGCAAAAGTAGAAATAGACGCATTTAAAGATAAAGTATTTTTAGGAACAGTAACACAGATAGCCAACAGTGCAAAGACAACAGGTTTAGGAACACAGAACGAAGTAGTCAATTTTGAAGTAAAAATTAGATTGCTGAATCCTGATCAAACTATTAGACCTGGAATGTCCTGCGATGCAGACATTCAAACCGAAACGCGATTCAATGTAATATCGGTCCCAATTCAAAGTGTTACTGCAAGAGTTGAAAAACCTCAATTGGAAGAGGTAAGTGATGATGAAGAAGGCAACGGTGTTATTGCGGTTACGGACAAAGCTAAAACAAACGGTAAAACTAAAAAATCGGACGAAGTTGTATTTGTAGTGGATAATAATTCCGTGAAACAAGTAAAAGTAACAACCGGAATTAGCGACGATAATTATGTTGAAATAATGGAAGGTCTTTCCGGTGGTGAAAAAGTTGTCAGCGGTCCTTACCGAGCAATATCCAAAGATCTTGAAGAAGGAAAGAAAATTTCGGTTAGAAAAGGCAGCGGGTCTGCAAGCACAGAACAGGTTAGTGACAAATAAAATAACGGATAAAACATGAATATTATAAATATAGAACATATTGCAAAAATTTATCAAGTTGGTTCTGAAGAAGTTCATGCTTTAGCCGATGTTTCACTCAAGATTGATAAAAACGAATACGTTGCAATCATGGGTCCTTCGGGGTCTGGCAAATCTACGCTGATGAATATTTTGGGATGTTTGGATACCCCGACTAAGGGTCTTTACGAGTTTACCGGTGTAAACGTCAGCGACATGAACGATAACGAACTTGCCGTAATCAGAAATAGACAGATAGGTTTTGTGTTTCAAACCTTTAACTTACTTCCACGCTCCGATGCGTTGCATAATGTGGAACTTCCGCTAATTTACTCCGGAATTCCATATCAAGAAAGAAGAGATCGAGCAAAGGAAGCACTGGGACAGGTTGGTCTTGCTGATAGAATGGATCATAAACCAAACGAACTTTCGGGAGGTCAAAGACAGAGAGTAGCAATTGCGAGAGCACTTGTTACGGATCCTTCTATCATTCTTGCCGATGAACCGACAGGAAACCTTGATACTAAAACCGGTGAAGATATAATGCACCTTTTTCATCTTCTGCACGAACAAGGAAATACTATTATTCTTGTTACACACGAAGAGTATATTGCCGAGCACGCTGCGAGAATCATAAGAATAAGAGACGGTCTAATTGAAAGCGATACGCCGGTTGTGAATAGAGTCGAAACAAAAAGTAACGGCATTTCACTGCAATCATAAAGAGAGGATGCATTTATGAATTCATATCTGTTTGAGTTGAAAGAGGGATTAATTATCTCCTTTAAAGCTATTAGAGCAAATAAGGTGAGATCGATTCTAACAACTCTCGGAATAATTATCGGTGTCTGGGCAGTAGTTACAATGTCAACCGCTATAAAAGGAATTGATCTGGCTTTTCAAAGCGGTGTTTCCTCCCTCGGATCCGATAATTTATACATAGATAAATGGGCTTGGTTTACTAACGACACTCCATGGTGGGAATTAAGAAACAGAAAGAATCTTGACATGGAGGATTATGAAAGATTTGTTAGTCTTGCCGAACTTCCACTTGCAGTTGCACCAAGTATGTTTTCGAGAGAAACGGTTAAACATGAAGATAAAGCTTTGGAGTTTATAAATATTACTGGTACAACTCACAACTACTTGGAAACAACAAACCTAGTAATGGAAGAAGGAAGATTTTTTAACGAACTCGAAAGCGACGGAAACAGAAACGTCATAGTTCTTGGCAGCGAAGTGAATAAGAAATTGTTTCCGCTGGGGAATGGATTGGGAAATTATGTGAGAGTAAAAGGTCAAAAATTGAAGGTCGTCGGCATCCTCGAGGAACAAGGAAGCTGGGTTATGGGGAACTTCAATCCCGATAATCAGGTTTTTGTACCTATAGGATTTGTTTTCAAATATCTGCAAAGGGAATCTTTCGGTAGTATTACAATAAACGTCCGCGCACCAAACAGTACTATGGTTGAACCCGTTAAGGAAGAAGCTATTGGTATTATGCGCCGCGTCCGAGGATTGTCCTACGATCAACCCGACGACTTTTCAATCAATCAACAAGAAGGTCTTTTGTCCGAAATCAATAGCACGATAGGTGTGATTCAAATAGCTGGTTTATTCATTACAGGACTTTCACTTTTCGTTGGAGCAATAGGAATTATGAATATTATGTTCGTTTCGGTCAAAGAAAGAACAAAAGAAATTGGTATCCGAAAAGCAATAGGCGCTAAGAGGCGAACAATTCTCGGTCAGTTTATTTCCGAATCGGCAGTTATTTGTCTTTTAGGCGGCACAATAGGATTAGGCTTGGCTGTGCTTACTAGTTTTATTATTAACCAATTTCTCCCCACAGCGGTTCAAATTGATGCGGTTTTCCTTGCAATAATCATTTCAATATTGACGGGAGTATTATCGGGATTTGCTCCAGCATATACCGCTGCTAAAATGGATCCCGTAGATGCATTGAGGTATGAATAATGAAAATAACTGAAACTGTAAAAGTTGCAATATCTTCGCTGCACGCCAATAGATTGCGTTCAACATTAACTATGCTTGGAATAATCGTTGGAATCTTTTCGATAATTTCTATAAGCACTGTTATAAGTATGCTTCAGTCCAGCATTGAGGATGGAGTATCTGCGCTTGGGAAGAATGTTTTTCAGATTCAAAAGTGGCCTATTGTTCAGATGTCCCGGCAAGAACGAATGAAGTTGATGCGCAACAGAAGCGATATAACGATAGAAGAATTTTATAGACTTAAGGAATCCTTAACAGCCGCAAAAGCCGTTGGAGCCGAACAGTGGGGATTCGGCAAGCGGTTTGAATACGGCAACAAGGAGACAAATCCTAATGTCAGTTTATCCGGAACTTCACCCGAGGCTTTTGCCAATAACGGTTGGGTTGTTAGAGATGGCAGAGAATATAATTACCGTGACATAGAAAGAAGCGAGCGAATAATTGTTCTTGGTGCCGATGTTGCAAAAACATTGTTCCCGTTTGAAGATCCGATCGGCAAAGAGGTTAAGGTTGACGGACATAAACTTAAGGTAATAGGAGTTCTCGAAAGCCAAGGTGCATTCTTTGGGCAGAGTCAGGATAATTTTGCACTTATGCCTCTTTCGACTTTTCAGAATTTTTACGGCAAACGTAACAATAGCATTAACATTACCGTGTCTTCCTTCGGGAAAGAGGATTATGAGGAACTGATTGAAATTGCTACAGGTCATTTCAGAACAATAAGAAAAGTACCTCCGGGTGAACCGGATGACTTTACGATAAGAACAAACCAGGCAATACTTGATCAAATCAACGAAACTACAGCTGGTGTTCGAATAGGTGCGTTCGTTGTTGCGGGTATTGCACTTCTCGCCGCGGGTATTGGGATAATGAACATTATGCTTGTCTCTGTCACCGAAAGGACAAAAGAGATCGGAATAAGAAAAGCGATAGGTGCTAAAAGGAAAAATATCCTAACTCAATTTTTAGTTGAGGCAGTAACACTCTCGATTTTGGGTGGATTAGTTGGTATCTTCCTGGGTGTATTAGCGGGAAACATTGCAGGAAGCTTTCTGCAAGCTGCGGCAGTAGTGCCTGTAGACTGGATTGCAATAGGAGTAACATTATGTGTCGCGATCGGTGTTACTTTCGGAACCTATCCTGCATATAAAGCTGCTAACCTGGATCCGATTGATGCTCTTAGATACGAATAACCAGATCGAAAGGATAATTTAAAATCGTTAAAATATAAATGGAAATTTTAAGACTTGCTCTAAGCTCTCTTAGAGTAAATAAATTAAGATCCTCACTTACAATCCTTGGAATTGTAGTGGGGATTTTCTCAATTATTACTATAAGTACAGTTATTGAGATGCTTCAGAACAGCATCGAATCCGGTGTCTCCCAGCTGGGTAAAAATACTTTTCAAATTCAAAAATTTCCCGTTATGCTTGAAGGTGGGCATGGGGCAAGAGCCAAGTATCGAAACAGAGCAGATCTTACTATCGAACATTACGAACGCTTAAAAACACTTCTTCCCGAAGCAAAATCTATTGGTGCGGAACAATGGAATTTTGGGAAAGTTTTTAAGTATTTAAGCAACGAAACCAATCCAAATGTTTCGTTTTGCGGCGCAACTCATGAATCATTTGAAAACAATAATTGGGTAATTTCTTCAGGAAGAGTTTTCAATGAAAGAGATTTACACCGTTATGAAAAAATCGTGATACTAGGGGCTGATGTTGCTAAAACTTTGTTTGAATACCAAGACCCTATTGGGAAAGAGTTAAGAGTAGATGGTTATAAACTTAAGGTGATAGGCGTGCTCGAAAGTCAAGGTGCGGTTTTCGGTCAAAGTCAGGATAACTTTGCGGTTACTCCCATTACTACTTTTCAAAACATATATGGAAAACGGAACCGGAGCATTAACATTACAGTTACCGCCTGGGATAAAGAATCTTACGATGAACTTATTGACCGGGCAACTGGTGCAATGCGAATTATAAGGAAAGTTCCACCGGGAGAAGATGACGATTTCGGTATCTTCTCAAATGCATCAATACTTGAACAGATAAACGATATAACCGCGGGCACCCGAATCGGCTCGATTGTTGTCGGGATGATTGCGCTTCTCGCGGCTGGTGTGGGTATTATGAACATTATGTTGGTCACTGTAACCGAAAGAACTAAAGAGATAGGAATTCGGAAAGCAGTGGGAGCAAAAAAATCAAATGTTCTTTTTCAATTTTTGTTTGAAGCCATTTTCTTATCACAGATCGGTGGATTTATTGGTATCGTACTCGGGGTTATTGCTGGAAATTTAGCAGGATCATTCCTTAACGCGGCAGTAGCAATTCCTTTGGATTGGATTATTATTGGAGTAATTCTTTGTGTTATTATCGGAGTTACTTTTGGAACATACCCGGCATATAAAGCTGCAAATCTTGATCCGATCGAAGCCCTTAGATTTGAATAAAAAAGATCAAGCATTTCTTCGGCTTCATAAATACCTTGCAATAAATTTGCTTACGGTTTAGATTTCTTCTTTAATTAAGAAAAATCTCCTAATCTATTTGCAAAAATTCTCGAATATATTTCCAGTCATTATTATTTTGATCTTAGCATTTGTTTCAAAAAGCTATGCTCAGAACGAACTGATTACGAAAAGTATAACCGACACATTCAAAATAAATTTTCAGAACAAATATTTATTAAGTTCAATATCGATCATACCATTTACTGAAAAGGTCATTGTTGGGAAAAAAATAGTAACCGGGAAAGATTATGAATTAAATTTCGAACACGGTTATATTTCGCTTTCGGATACACTTTCATATTCAATATTCGACACATTATTCGTTTCGTATAAATCCCTCGATATTTCATTTAGGAAAGAATATAGGAATAGAAAACTTATAACTGCTTATGACGAGACTACGAAAGACTCGATTAGTATCTTACGGTCGGATTTATCGTCGCTTAGTTCGGACGATATTTTCGGAAAAGGAATTCAAAGAAGTGGATCAATAACAAGAGGGTTTACAGTCGGAACTAACCGTGATTTGACTGTCAACAGTGGACTAAGATTACAACTCTCGGGAAGACTTTCGCAGGAGATTGAAATAGTTGCTGCACTAACGGATGAGAATACTCCAATTCAGCCTGAAGGAAACACAGAAAGCTTGGATGAATTAGACAAAGTTTTTATTGAAGTTCGTCATCCAAATGCAGTAGGAACTTTCGGTGATTACGATATGAAGGCAAACATTGGTGAGTTCGGTTATCTCGACAGAAAACTACAGGGCTTGAAAGCCGAAACAATCTTGGATAACTTTAACGCGGCCGCAGCATTGGCAAGCTCAAGGGGAAAGTTCAATACAAATCAGTTTCAAGGACAAGATGGTGTTCAAGGTCCTTACCGTCTGACGGGAGCAAATAATGAACGTGCAATAATTATTATTGCCGGAAGCGAAAAAGTTTATGTTAACGGTGAAGAAATGCGGAGAGGAGAAAATAACCAATATGTTATAGATTATGCTGTTGGGGAAATTACTTTTACATCCAATAAATTGATTACATCTGCAAGCAGAATTACTATCGATTTTGAGTACACTGATCGTCAATACCAAAGAAACTTCTTCGGCACAAATTCTTCGGCATCATTCTATGGTGAAAAATTGAATTTAAAATTCTCATTTATGCAGGAAGGCGATAACCAGGACAGTCCAATCGATCTCGTGCTTTCCGAAAATGAGATAAAAATTCTTGAAGAAGCCGGAGATGATCTGTTCAAAGCAGCTCGTGACGGTGCAACTCTTATTGAACCGGATTCAAACGGGGTGAGACGCGGCAGTTACGCTCGAAGGGATACAGTTATTAACGGTGTTGAGCAATTTTATTATCTATATAGTCCCGGTGCAGACAGCGCAATTTACAATGTTATTTTCTCACACGTGGGAACCGGCAACGGAAGTTACCGCCGTGAAAGTGCCGGAAAGTACACATTCGTAGGTGAAAGTCTTGGTTCGTATTTACCTATCAAACTGCTCCCGGTTCCGCAGTTAAAGCAGATGGGAAATCTATTTTTATCAGCAAAACCTTTTTCGAATTTAACTTTCAATTTTGAATTGGCTGGTAGCAGTTGGGATAAAAATAGATTTTCAAATTTGGATGATGATGATAACTATGGTTATGCTAGAAATATTTTTATTCAGTATGATGAACAAAAACCCGAATTTCTTGGAGTGGAATTAAACGACCTTAAGATGAGTTTTAAAGATCGTTATATTGAAGATCGTTTTACTTCCCTCGACCGAATAAACAGTATTGAGTACAACAGAGATTATAACATTTCAGACAGTGATTCCGAAAATGAAACATTGAGGGAATTTCGATTAAATGTTTCGCCGTTTCAACAGTTTAGAATTCAATCTATGTATGGAAAAATTAAAAGAGGTAATTCGTTTTCATCAGACAGATTTTTAAATGAAATTTCTCTTAAGGAAGATATGTCTTACAACATCACTTATAATATAGATTTTGTTTCATCTAAATCTAATTTTGTTGATTCGGATTGGCTGCGTCAGAAAGCAGATGCAAATTATAAGATAGGAAAAATTACTCCCGGTTTTTACTTTGAAGCCGAAGACAGAAAAGAATTTATGCTGGATTCTGATTCTTTGACCTCACTCAGTCTCAAATTTTTTGAGTATAAACCTTACTTGACCATCGAGCCAATTTTCGGTTTAGGTGTTACGGCGTTTATCTCTCAGCGTGATGAATATGTTCCACTTCGAGGAGTAATGGTTAAAGAATCAAAAGCGTTGACACATAGTTATAAATTGAGCTACAATGAATTAAAAGAATTCTCCTCAAATTTGAATGTCACTTTCAGGAATAAAAAGTTTACTCCTGAATTGACAGAAAGAGGGTTTCTTGATAACGAAACAATACTTTTAAGATCCGAATCAAGATTTAATTTTTGGGATAGATTCCTTGACGGAAATCTATTTTATGAAGCTGCTACCGAACGAGCCGCAAAATTGGAGAAGATTTTCATTCAAGTTCCTGTTGGTCAAGGCAGTTATAGATATTTGGGTGATTTGAACAATAACGGGATTGCAGATGAGGAAGAGTTTGAACCCACGATTTACGACGGCGATTTTATCTTAACTAACTACCCTACCGATGAACTCTTCCCTGTTATAAATCTTAAAACAAGTACAAGATGGAAAATTGAATTTGATAAAATGTTTGATAAATCGACCTTTCTAAGTTCGGCAATGAATGCTCTTGCTACAGAAACTTTCTGGAGGATTGAAGAGAAAAGCAGTTATCCGGAAACCGAAAAAATTTATCTGCTTAATTTTAATTATTTCCTCAATGATTCTTCTACAATAAGCGGGTCAAATCTATTTCAGCAGGACTTGTTCCTTTTTAAGAACAGCAGTGAACTATCGTTTAGATTTAGATACAGTCAAAGAAAAAATCTTTCTCAATATTCCGGCGGATTAGAAAAGGGATATTTTCGTGAAAGGAGTTTAAGGATTCGATTCAGGTTGATAAAAGAATTAAATAATCAAACCGATATATCAAATACTACCGATCTTGTTGCAGCGCCACCGAGCACAAGAAGTTCTCGCAGCGTAAACTCAAATGATATTGTCTCGGATTTTTCATATCGTCCAATAAGTAATTTAGAATTTGGTTTTAAATTTCAAGTAGGAAAAATTGAGGATCTTTATCCGGAAGAACCGACAGAAATTAATTTAAACGCGCAAACTATCCGATTGACACTATCTTTTGCCGGAAAAGGAAGATTAAGATTTGAAGCTGAAAGAAGCGAATTAAATGCTAATACTTCAACAAATTTTATACCTTTTGAAATAACAAATGGAAAAACCATCGGAAAAAACTATTTTTGGAGGTTGAATTTTGATTATCGTATCGCAAGCAATCTTCAAACAACAGTCAGTTACGATGGACGAAAGCAAGGTGAAAGTAGAATTATTCATACAATGCGTGCCGAAGCACGAGCATATTTTTAATGCATAATGAAAATAATATCCAATCTTGTTGAAGCACATATCGTACGAAAGGTTAACAATAATCTTGAGTTTCTTCTTCTAAAAAGAGCGAACCACGAAACTTATGCAGGCATTTGGCAAATGGTAACAGGTTCCATCAATGAAGATGAAACTGCTTATGAGACCGCAGCTCGTGAAATTAAAGAGGAAACGGGATTGTCAATTAAAAAGCTTTGGGTTGTACCGAGGATAAATTCTTTTTATTATCCGAAAAATGACAGTGTTTGTCTTGTCCCGGTTTTTGCGACGTTGATAGATGAGAATCTCGACATCAATATTTCTGCCGAACATTCCGAGTTTATGTGGGTAAAAAAAAATGAAGCAATAACAATGCTTGCTTGGGACGGTCAGCGCAAATCAGTCGAACTGATTGAAGAATATTTAACGAACAAATCGAGCGCGATTCATTTTAATGAAATTGAATTGAAATAATTATTAGATGTGCAAAAAAATAGGAGAATGATTTTGAGTTTATTAGTAGTCGGTTCTGTTGCATATGATACAATTGAAACTGTCCAATCGAAAGTTGTGGATGCATTAGGCGGTTCGGCGACTTATATCTCGCTGGCTGCAAGCTATTTTACCCATCCGGTGCATCTCGTTGGAGTTGTAGGGAGCGATTTTAAGAAAGAACATATCGATTTGTTAAGTAAAAAAAATGTCGATCTTAAAGGACTTCAAATTGTAGAGGAAGGAAAAACTTTTAGATGGTCGGGACGTTATCATAAAAATTTTAACGACCGTGATACTATCTCAACCGATTTAAATGTTTTTGAAACTTTTAATCCAATTATTCCGGATGAACTAAAAAATGATGATTTCATTATGCTGGGCAATATCGATCCTCCGCTTCAATTGAATGTTCTTGAACAAATAAACAAACCCAAACTTACAGTGCTCGATACAATGAATCTTTGGATTAACATCAAGAAAGCGGAACTTCTTGAAGTCTTGAAAAATATTGATGTACTTATTATCAATGATTCTGAAGCTGAATTATTAACTGGTGAAGCAAACCTTGTAAAAGCGGCGAAGCAAATTCTGAATATTGGTATGAAATATTTGATAATAAAAAAAGGCGCTCACGGTGCAGTATTATTTAATTGTGATAAAGTTTTTTCTGCTCCGGCATATCCTCTTGAGAATTTGGTTGATCCAACCGGTGCAGGGGATACTTTCGCCGGAGGATTTCTCGGATATCTTTCCATGCAAAGCGAAATAAACTTTGAGGTTATGAGAAAAGCTGTTGTTTACGGATCTGTTATGGCTTCCTTTTGCTGCGAAGATTTCAGTACCTCGGCGCTCGAAAATTTGACCGAAGAAAAAATTCGAAATCGTTTCAATGAATTTGCGGAAATTGCGAGGTTCTAAGAGATGAACGGATTTAAAAGTATCGAGTTCGATGAGGAAAAACTTAAATTTATTGATCAGTCGAAATTACCTCTTGTTGAAGAATATATAGTCACCGATGATTATGAACGAATCGCAGAAGCAATAGAAAAACTTGAAGTGCGTGGCGCTCCGGCAATAGGAATCGCTGCGGCTTATGCTCTTGCACTTTCGATTAAAAATGTTTCTGATGAGTATGAGATTGTTTTTAGTAAAGCTTATGAAAGACTTGCTTCAACAAGACCAACAGCAGTAAATCTATTTTGGGCATTGAATGAGATTAAATCAGAATTTGAGAAAAACAGAGACACTAAAAAATTATATGATAAGCTGATTCATAAAGCCAATGAGATTTATTTAGATGATTTTGATAAATGTGAAAAGATGGCAGAATTCGGGCTGCAGATATTTCAAAAAAAATCAAAAGTATTAACACACTGTAACACGGGACATCTTGTAACAGCAGGCAGAGGAACAGCGTTCGGAATTATTCAGCGCGCATTTGATCTCGGTTTAGTCGAACATGTTTTTGCAGATGAAACAAGACCGCTTCTTCAAGGCTCGAGATTAACTGCTTTTGAACTTGATAAGTCCGGAATTCCTTTCTCGATCATTACCGATTCAACCGCAGCATTTCTGATGAAAGAAGGCAAAGTAGATTTAGTAATTACCGGTGCGGACAGGATAACTTCAAACGGTGATGCGGCAAACAAAATTGGCACTTACAGCTTGGCGGTCAATTGTAAACACCATAATATTCCGTTTTACATTGCAGCACCTACTACAACTATCGATGTAAATCTAAGAACCGGTGAAGATATAAAAATTGAGGAAAGAGATAAATCGGAAATAAATTCCATTGGAGGGGTACAAATCACAAAGCAGAATTACGCTGTCTTTTCTCCGGCATTCGACGTAACTCCAAATTTTCTAATTACGGCAATCATTACGGAAAAAGGTTTTCACTTACCACCATTTGATTTTTTGAATGTCTGAAATAATAAAAACTCGCGCGCTTGTTCTGTCAAAATTAAATTACGGTGAAACCAGCAAGATCGTCGCTTTTTACACCGAGGATAACGGAAAATTTACCGGAATCATCAAAGGTGCGCGGTCGCCAAAGTCAAAGATCGGAAAAGCTGCTGATGTTCTTAACTTGGTTGAAATTCAATATTATCAAAAGGAGAACAGAGAAATTCAACTTGTTTCAGGCGTTGAAATTCTGAACTATTTTCCCAAGATAAAAAGTGATTTGGATAAACTTAAATATGCTTCTACAATTATTGAACCGCTTATTTATTTGACGGTTGAACATGAAGTAAACGAAAAACTTTTCCGCGGAGTTATAAAAATTTTGGAATTGATGAACGATTCAGCCGATGATCTTAAAGTATTAGCTATCAAATTTCTCAATTTTTTCATCAAGGAACTTGGTTTCGAATTAAAATTCGATTCGTGCAGTTTGTGCGGTACTGAAATAAATCAAAATGAAGATTTGGCGTATGACTTTTCCCACGGACTTCTTTGTCCCGATTGCAGCCATAATTCAAAAGGTAATTACTTTATTCAAAAGGAACTTTTAAAAATTCTATACTGTATAAAGCACCGGAAATCGTTCAAATATAATGACTCTGATCTGATAAAACTTATTAAATTTTTCGAAAGATTTTTGATGTTTCAATTCAGCGAGTTCAAGGGTTTTAGAACGTTAAACATGATTTAAGGATTGTAATAGAAGGAGATATAAAATGAAGTCTCGTAATTTTTTGGGAGCGCTTTCGTTAATAATCATCGGTGTTGTTTTCGGAGCAATTTTAGTATCAAGTTTTGGATGGGTTCGTCCGGGAATGGCGGAGGTAAGAATCGGCGCGGAGAATGCTCCCGTTGCTTCAATTAGTATGGATGCTGCTGCGGTTAACGATCAATTTGTACAAGTAGCCGAGATTGTAACCCCATCGATAGTTCAAATCAGAGTTATAACAACAACAAAAACAAATTTTGAAGATAGTCCTTTCAAATTTTTCTTTGATCATCCGGATTTAGGTGAAAGAAAAGAACAAGGCGGTGGTAGCGGAGTTATTATCTCCGATGACGGTTATATATTAACTAACAATCACGTAGTCGAAAATGCAGAAAAAGTTACTGTTACTTTAAGTACGAAAGAATCTTTCGAAGCAGTTGTCGTCGGCACTGATCCACTTACTGATCTTGCTGTTGTAAAAATTGATAAAGAAAGTCTCCCTGAGGTTTATTTCGGAGATTCGGATAAACTTCATGTTGGGCAGTGGGTAATGGCAATCGGTAATCCGCTCGGTTATTTAACATCAACTGTTACTGCTGGAATTGTTAGCGCGAGGGGACGAAACCTTCAGCTTATTCGCGATGCAGAAGGTTACGGCATTGAAGATTTTATTCAAACCGATGCGGTGATCAACCCTGGCAACAGCGGCGGCGCATTGGTTGATCTCTCAGGCGCAGTTGTAGGAATTAATACGGCAATCGCAACTAACGGTTTCTCCAGAAATTATATTGGCTATGGTTTTGCAATCCCGATTAATATAGCTAAAACCGTTGCTGAAGATCTTATCGCTTACGGAAAAGTTCACCGCGGGTATATTGGTGTAAGAATTAAAGAAGTTGATGATGCTCTCGCAAAAGCTGTCGGACTTGAAAAACCAATGGGAATTTTAATTACAGATATTGTCCTGGACGGTTCCGCTGCAACCGAGGATATTCAAGCCGGGGATATTATCCTTAAAGTTGATGACCGCGAACTTTATCAGCCCAATGAACTTCAAAGCTATATTGCTACAAAAAGAGCAGGAACAACGGTAACGCTTGAACTTTATAGGGACGGTGATAAGATAAAAAGAAGCGTAACCTTAAAATCTCGAGAAGGTGAATTAAAGGAAAACCCCGTTGTAGCGGATAAAAAATCTGAGAAGAAAGATACATCACCACGTGAAGTTTCATTCAAAGAAATCGGATTAACGGTTAAAGATATTTCTGAAAAAGATAAAGATTCTTACAATGTATCAAACGGAGTTATGATTTTAAATGTGGAAAGATTCAGTCCCGCAAGTGATCAGAATTTACAACCAGGATTCATCATTACTGAAGTGAATAAATCACCCGTGGAATCTACCGTCAAGTTCAAGGAAATGATTGAAGATAATCGAGGCAAAGCAGTTTTGATGAGAGTTGTAATGTCGAAGGATAATGTTAATTTCGTCGGACTTGAAATTCCGGAGTAAAGTTTCCAAATCTGAAATTTCATTAAATAATTTATTTTGAAGCGTCTCTTTGAGACGCTTTTTTTATATTTTATATTTGCAAATCAATAATTAAAAATCGAACTGATGATCAGATTTCTTACGGCAGGAGAATCGCACGGAAAAGCTTTAACCGTAATCGTTGATGGTTTCCCGTCAAACTTTGAGCTCACGACAGATTACTTAAATCTTCATCTTAAGAGAAGACAAATTGGATACGGCAGAGGTCTTCGGATGAAAATTGAAACCGATACAGCGGAAATTCTCAGTGGGATAAGGTTAGGCAAAACTCTCGGCTCGCCAATAAGTATGCTAATAAAAAATAAAGATTGGGGAAACTGGATTAATATAATGTCCGTGGATGAAGTATCTTCAAAAACTGAAAAGATAAGCATTCCCAGACCGGGACACGCAGATCTTACAGGAGTTATAAAATACGGTTTTGACGATATAAGAAATTCAATCGAAAGATCAAGTGCGCGGGAAACTGCTGCCAGAGTTGCTGCCGGAAGTGTTGCTCGTTCGTTCTTGGAAAAATTCGGAATTAAAATCGGAAGTTTTGTTGAAAGTATAGGTGGAATTTATCCGGGAGAAAATTTTTTAAACTCACTTCTCGAGAATAATATCACTTCAAAATTTGATGCATGGAAGTTGTCCCAGAAAGCAGATATTAGCAGTGTTAGAGTATTGGATAAGAAACACGAAGTGAAAATAATAGGGAAAATTAAAACAGCAAAAAAGAACGGAAATACTTTAGGCGGAACAATGGTTACTGTTGCAACTGGCGTTCCAGCAGGATTAGGAAGTTTTGTTCATTACGACAGAAAACTGAGCACTTCAATTGTTCAATCAATTATGTCGATAAATGCAATAAAAGGTGTTGAGATTGGAAGCGGATTTCAGTCAGCGGATAGTTTCGGTTCCGAATCTCATGATGAAATAATAACGAAGCGGGGAGTTTTAACTCGCAGGACAAACCGTGCCGGTGGAATTGAGGGCGGGATTTCGACAGGTCTTCCAATTATTGTTAGATCTGCAATGAAACCGATCGCAACATTAATGTCACCCATTGGAACTGTCGATCTAAGTACGGGGAAAAATATTTTGGCAAGAAGGGAGAGGAGCGATTTTGTAGCAGTTCCCGCTTGTGCCGTAATCACTGAATCGATGCTGGCATGGTCTTTAGCTGAACACTTTATTAGAAAATTTGGCGGTGATTCACTTGAAGAAACGTTGGATAATTTCACATCTTACACAAAAAAAATCGATTCTAGAATTAAGAAAAACTTCAGGAACTAATATGTTGAAAGTCCAGCATTTTGTATTTAGTATGTTTTATGAAAACACATATTTAATTTGGGATGATGAGAGTAAAGAAGCTGCAGTAATTGATCCGGGCTGCTTGGAAACTTTCGAGGAGAAAAAACTTGCGGAAGAAATCGAAGTTAACGGTCTCAAAGTTAAATATCTTATAAACACTCATTGTCATATCGATCATATATTCGGCAATCAATTTGTCAAAACAAAATTCAATTGTGAGTTCTTGGCTCCAAAAGAAGATATTCCATTATTGAGTGATGCTGAAAATCAAGGTAAGATGTTTGGGGTAGTGGTGAAAAAATCACCAAAGCCCGACCGCTTTATTGATGAAAATACAAATATAAATATGGGAAATATCAAACCGAAATTTTTGTTCACTCCCGGACATACACCAGGTGAATATTCTATCTATTTCGAGGATGAAAAATTATGTTTTACGGGCGATGTGCTTTTTCGCGAAGGAATCGGAAGAACAGATTTATGGGGAGGGGACACGCCGACGCTCTTGAATTCAATAAGGGAAAAATTATATGTTCTGCCGGACGAAGTTGTTATTTATCCCGGACATGGTGAACCCAGTTCCATGGGTTATGAAAAAGCGAATAATCCGTTTACTTGATTCAAAATTGCATTCCACTATCTGATTAGATATATTGCGAATAATCAATTCCCATTCAATAAATGACGCACGAAGATCTTAATACTAACAAATCGAGAGTGATTTTCTTTTCACGGCTTATTTCAGTTTTAATCTTTATTTATATTCTGTTATTTGAGTTTATTTTACTGCCGAATCAATTTTTACCGAAACCAACAATTTTAATCGAATCCTTTCTTTCATTGTTTAGTGATTATAATTTTAGGTATGCTCTGCTGCATACTACTTCCATCATCTATGCTGTCATTTTTCTGCTTTATTGGATGTATCGTTTTTTGAATTCGGTCACAATAAAATTCAGCAGTTTAATTCCGTTCAAATTAAATTATACTTCTTATGCAGTGATCTTTGCCCCGCTTTTCTTCTCCTTCTGGTTGGACATACCTCTTTGGGGCGAGGTGCTTTATGTGTTCATAGTCGTGGATTTTCAATTTTTCAAAACCATTCATAATTCACTTAGGGATATCAAACCGGAGTATATAATTGCTTCAAAAAGTCTTGAAATTTCACAGAAGGATGCCGAGACTACAATAATTTGGAATTTATTGAAGCCGGAAATTTTTAAGAGTTATAAGCAGATAAACATTACAACTTGGATGTCCGTAATTTTATTTGAGTATTTTACTGCATTAGATGGAACCGGTTCGGTGTTGACAAGTTTGGTGTTGTACCACGATTTCTCAGGGATCATTGCGTTTATGATTGTGATAACTCTCTTGATCTTCGTCGCAAATTTAGTGATCGGTTACCTGCATAAAAAATTTGCTGATTGGGAGCAGTGATGAATTTAACCGAACGAAAATATTTTGTGAATAATCTTACTAAAGTTTATACGGATATATCGGGATTTCGGATTAAGCTCTTTGAAAAACTTTCGTTTAATATTTTGGAAAGCGGAGTCACAGTTCTTCTTGCACCAAAGGGAAGTGGAAAATCAACTTTGCTTAAAATAATTTCGGGATTGGAAAAGCCTACGGAAGGATCGGTAAAATTGGACGGCACGATTCATTTCATTCCTTCGAAAGGAAATTCATTCCCATGGATGAACGTTAAAGAAAATTTATTGTTCGGGTTAAACGAAAAAGATAATAACAAAATTAATGAGATAATTTCATTTGTCGGTCTAGATGGATATGAATCTCACATTCCGCATAATAAAAGCAGAGGATTTAGATTTAGAATCGAACTCGGCAGATCGCTGATAAGAAAACCAAAATTTATTGTGATAGACGAACCGTTCGACAATGTAGATTCTAAAACAAAAATAGATTTGATAAAACTAATAAGAAAGATAACTGAAAAAGGAATAAGCATAATTTTAACCTCGTCAAATATCACCGAAGCATTATTTGCGTGCGACAAGCTAATTCTGCTTTCTGCTCCACCATCCTCGATACTTGACCAAATCGATAATAATTTATCGAGTGAAAGGGACGATAATATTTTTGAATCCGTTGAATTTGTCGAGAAGAAAAAATATATAGAATCAAAATTTGATTATGTACTTTCCGGCAGTGAATTTCTATTAACAATCTAGGTTTTGATGAAAGAGAAAATTGAACATCTTGAAAAATTAAAAAAGAAAGCTCTTAAAGGGGGCGGCGAAGATAAGATAAAGGTTCAACATGAAAAAGGGAAATTAACAGCAAGAGAAAGAGTTGAACTGCTTGTTGATAAAGGTTCGTTTGATGAACTGGATATGCTTGTTACTCACCGCACAAATAATTTCGGTCTTAACGACAATAAAATTCTAGGTGATGGAGTTATCACCGGATTTGCGAGAATAAATGAACGACCGGTTGCTGTTTACAGTCAGGATTTTACGGTGTTCGGCGGTTCACTTTCCGAAGCACATGCAGAAAAAATCTGTAAACTTATGGATATGTCGATGAAGATGGGAATTCCGGTTATCGGGCTTAACGATTCCGGTGGTGCAAGAATTCAGGAAGGTGTTGTCAGTTTGGGAGGATATGCCGATATATTTTTACGCAACACACTCGCATCGGGAGTTATTCCTCAGATCTCTGCAATCCTTGGTCCTTGTGCCGGGGGTGCTGTATATTCCCCGGCGATTACGGATTTTATAGTGATGGCTAAGAACACAAGTCATATGTTCGTAACAGGGCCCAATGTAGTAAAAACTGTCACGCACGAAAATGTTTCCTTCGAAGAATTGGGCGGGGCAATTACCCATTCGACAAAAAGCGGCGTTGCTCATTTTGCATTCGACAACGAAATAGAAGTATTGGAATGTATAAGAAAACTTGTTGATTATATTCCGCTTAACTGGAAAGATCAACCGCCGATAAAAGAATTTAATTTTGATCAGGATTTTTCGATACCCGAGCTTGATTCAATAATTCCCGAAAACCCAAATAAACCATACGATATGAAATCCATAATTCATCATCTTGTAGATAATGGTGAATTTTTGGAAATTCATGAAAATTTTGCAGAAAATTTGATTGTTGGTTTTGCAAGAATAAGCGGGTTGTCGATTGGAATTGTTGCAAACCAGCCTTCTGTTCTTGCTGGTGTGCTTGATATTAACGCAAGTATTAAAGGTGCTAGGTTTATTAGGTTCTGCGATGCATTCAACATTCCTTTACTCGTTCTTGAAGATGTCCCGGGTTTTATGCCCGGAACCGAACAAGAATGGAATGGAATTATAAGGAACGGTGCTAAACTCCTTTTCGCATTCTGCGAAGCAACTGTTCCAAAGGTAACGGTTATAACAAGAAAAGCATATGGCGGTGCTTACGATGTGATGAACTCAAAACATATAAGAGGTGATTTCAACTTTGCATGGCCTTCAGCAGAAATAGCAGTGATGGGACCAAAAGGCGCAGTTGAAATCATTTTCAACAAAGAAATTAAAAAAGCGAAAAATCCGGAAAAAGAACTTGAGAAAAAATTAGCTGAATATATTGAGAAGTTTGCAAATCCATATATTGCCGCTGAAAGAGGTTATGTAGATGATGTTATTGTTCCTTCGGCAACTCGTACTAAACTAATTAATGCGTTTCAACTTCTCCGTTCAAAAGTTGATGCAAATCCAAAGAAAAAACATAATACGATGCCTGTTTAATAAATGGCTTTAAAAGGAAAAAAAATAATTATTGCAGGGGGAAGCGGACTTATAGGATCTGCTCTTACTGAACATTTTTTAGCAAACGATAATAATGTTATTATTCTTTCGAGAAGTGAACCTTTCAAAGAACAAATGCTTGAATCCGTTTATTGGGACGGAAGCACTTTTGACAAATGGATAAACTCTATCAATGGGGCTGATTACTTAATAAATCTCACCGGGAAGAATTTAAACTGCCGATGGACGAAACCCAACCGAGAAGAAATAATCGAAAGCAGAACCTCAAGTGTAATTGCTCTAGGCGAAGCATTGAAAAAAATTCAAGCTCCGCCTAAAAAGTGGATTCAAGTGAGTGCAGTAGGATATTACGGTGATACGGATGGTAATTCTGCCGATGAGGAGTCTCCTTCCGGTGAAGGTTTTGTTGCTGAGGTATGCAGAAAATGGGAAGACACGTTTAATAAATATTCCTTCGATAAGATAGAGACAAAAATTGTTCGGATTGGGAATGTGTTGACGCGAAAACGAGGAATGCTGGAGCCTCTGATCTTGCTTACTAAGTTTTTCCTCGGAGGAAGAACCGGAAGTGGTAATCAATTTATAAGTTGGATTCACATTGATGATTTAGTATCAATCTTTGAATTTTTACTCGAAAATCAGAATACTGGAAAAGTATTTAATGCGGTTTCGCCTGAACCTGTGACAAATAACGATTTTATGGCAGCATTGAGAAAAGTATATTCGCGTCCATGGTCACCCCCTGCACCTGCATTTGGAGTAAAACTTGTATCAAAGATCATTGGTGTTCCTGGAGATTTAATTTTAGACAGTTCAAAAGTAGTCCCCAAAAACCTTCTTGAAGAGAATTTTAATTTTCATTTCACCGAACTTCAAACAGCGCTGAATGATTTGAAAACTTAATACCAACCATTCAGTATCAAAAGATGATTTTAAAACTTATTTTGCAACATCAACAATTTTAATGAGGGTCACTTTTTGAAATTCCGCTATTCTATAATTATACCTACTTATAATAGAGCTAACTCGCTTTTGCCGCTTGTAAATACAATTATTGAATTGAATAAGGATAATCAAGAGGTAGAGATAATAATTGTTGATGATGGAAGTACAGACAATACATCGGAGATAATTAGTAAGATCGAATACGACCATTTACGTTATCTTCAGATTGAAAACAGCGGGCCAGCTTTTGCAAGAAACCGCGGCGCAGAAATCGCTAAAGGAGATTTTTTAATTTTTATTGATGATGATTGCATACCTGCGAAAAATTATTTTTTAATATTGAATCAAACAATTGAATCAAATTCTTACGATGCTTTCGGCGGACAAAGCAAGAATAAAATCGCAGAAAATAAATTAGCAGAGTTCTACGATAAAATTAACTCTTTCTATTTTTCGAATCAGCACAACAATAACAAATTTTTGATGTCGAATAACATGATCTGCAAACGCGATATTTTTTGGGAAGAATCTGGTTTTGACGAAAGATTTACTATCGGTGCGGAGGACAGGGAACTCGCTATCAGGCTAGCGGATAAGCAATATAAAGTTGGATTTGTTGAAGAGCTTTCTGTGAATCATTACCATGATTTTTCGCTGCGGTCATTTTTGTTTCAGTATTATAAATTCGGTAGAGGATCTTATTTGCTTTATGATGTAATCTCAAAGGAGAATAATTACAAGATTGCGCGAATAAATCATCTCAAACAATTCTTCAATATTTATTGTGCGTTAAGGAAAGATCAAAACATCACGGAAAAGTTCACATATTTTTTAATATTACTTCTTTCACAACTGTTTACAGCTTTCGGCTATGTGAGTGCAAAATGGGAGGGCATTAAAGACTTAAGGGATGAGAAATCTGACTCTGCCAAAACATTTACATCCGGCAGAAAAGGTACAGTTATAGGACTTTTCTCCTTTCTCGGTGGAAATCTTTTTAGCTCGGTGCTGGGATTTGCAACATTTATAATTTTGGGAAAATACCTGGAACTTGAGCAATTCGGAAATTTTATGATTGCCTTTTCTCTACTTACTATTATAAGCAAATTTACGAATTTCGGGTTACCGATTAGTGTTACAAGATATGCCTCCGATTCAGTCAAATTACGCGACAAAGAAAAAACTTCCTTTATACTAAAAAATGGAATTTTTATTCAAAGCATTGTACTGTTTTTATCTCTTTTGATTTTTCTTTTACTTAATCATTTTCTTGAAGGTGAAATTGAAGCCTTCAAGCTTCCTGTGATGATTAAGTACGGAATAGCTATCGGTATTGTTTCGACAACTTTGTTTGATTTTTTCTTGATTATTTATTCTATTCAATTGGAGTACTTAAAAATTGCTTTTATAAATAACTTAGTTGCCTTCCTTCGACTTACGTCTGTCCTATTGCTAATAATCATTCTGAAACCGAATGCCGGAATATTATTTTGGGCATATGCCGGGTCCGGGCTTATTGGTGCAATAATTTTAAGTATAAAATATTTCTCTAATATTGTACCTTCTTCAAAGATTAATTTCGAAGAAATCAAAAAACTTCTGAAATACGGAAGCTTTGAGACAGTAACAGGAATTTCGAGACAGATAATAAGCAACGGCGGGCCATTGATACTCGCATCACTCTCTACTAAAGCCGAAGCCGGACTATACGGTATTGGCATGAGTTTAAGTTTTGTTTACAGTGTTATCGCATTGAATATAAGATCATATTTTTTCCCTATCGGGTCACGTTTAATTTCGAATGATACAATAATCCCTTTTATAAGACGTACTGTTAGATTGACACTTCCTCTTTTCTTTTTGGGAATTATAAGTTTAATTATTGCTAAACCTATTTTGGAAAGTTTCTATTCCGAATCAAAAGCCGAAGCTTATCCTGTATTCGTACTTTTATCATTACCGGCAATTCTTAAGCTATTTTTCAGTTCGCTGCTTATTTTACTTCATTACTACTTTAAGCCGCAATACATAGCATACGAAGCTTTCGGCAGATCGATTTTATTTTTAATCATTGCTTTTATTGTCTCGGGTTATGGGGCAATTGGTGTTGCATCGGCATTGCTGTTAACAAGTTTAATCGGAGTGGGGGTTATACTTTATTTGGTTCACAACGAATTAAAAAAGAATTACTTGAGGCTGAAGGACGGATTAAGATTTTAAATCATCTTTTTAATTTTATTTGAAGTATTAATTAACCCAATTCTCTTAAATAAATCGACTAAAAAATATTTGACTTTATTTTTCTTTTTCTGAGGAATTCTCGAAAGTAAGTATGTGGAGAAATAATAATCTACTACATCAAAAATTCCAATTTTTTTTACTCGGCTATGTTTTAATTTTTCATTAAGTTTTTCTTTCGTCAAGTCGCATTCGAGGATGAAACTTTCATCGATTCCTTTTAGATACTTAATTGCGTTTGATTTTTTGTACTTCGAATCAAATGTTGAAATCCATTTATCTATCGATTTAGTGTTAACTTCTGAACCTGGAGTGTTTCCAATTTTTTCCCAGTTATACTTACCGCCCAACTTAACATTCGAAAAGTTTTGTAATATTTCATCTTCAAATTCTAGTTTGAGATAAGAAAAAATTTGTCGCAAAGTTTCTTCAGGTGATTTTACAAGTTCATCATAAACTACTTTCAATGAACGACTACTTAATTTTCTGTAAGCTGCCGCTAAAAATTTTGGGGCTGCTTTTATGTCACGAATCAAATATTTGCTTGAAATAAATTTTCTATTGTACCATGTATTCATTATCGAAGCATATACCGAGAGCGGGTTCCTAAACAAGAAAATGAACTTTGCTTCAGGAAATACCTTCGCAATTTCATCAATTTTGTGATAATAATTAGGAGTTTTGTCAACAAAATAAATTTCTCCGGATTCCCTTTTTTTTAAATATACGTTTGAAATAAATTTTCCCAATTCACTAAGGTAATCATCACGATTTCCGGGAAGACTTTCTAAAAACTCTTTTATTGCATTTCTTGCACGTTCTTCGTTGTAATATAAATTTTTCCCAAGTTCATCAGGATTCAACAATGGGAGAAGCAACCACGGCTCTGCAAAAGTAGCTATCTTTGAGTGTGCGGCAAGCAGTTTTTGAAGCAGGGTCGAACCTGATCGCGGCATAGAAAAGATGAAAATAATGTTAGCATCCTGCTGCAATTTTACCTCTTATTCCAAAACTTATTTTCGATACCAAGAAAATTAAAAAGATTTTCATTTGGCACTTTAAAATAATCATAAAGCAAAAATTCTGTCTCACTGTTCATTACATCTGTTGAATATTTGGTCAGGAGAAAATCATGCGCACGTCTAAAAAATTTTATCTTTCCGAGTGGACTATTTTTAAAAATATAATTTTCCTTCAAACTCAAAGGCATCTTTCCAACATATCTCGGAGATTTATAAATCCTTGTTAATTTTATTCCCGGATCAACATCCAAAAAATTGAATATCCGCTTCATCACTTTTTCGGGATTGTTTTTCATTTCTTCAAGAATTACAAAATGCATCTGTTCCCGATCGAAAAATTTTAAGTATCTCTCAATCTGTTCTAAATATAAACCTCGAGTTTTATAGGAAAAATATTTCTTTTCGTATAATCCCTTTAAAATTCTTTCTTCTTCGAAATTAAGAGCATCGGCAAAATTTTTTGTTTCTCTTCCGGCACGCACTTCCATTTTGTAGTGCGATAAAGCTCTGTTAACCGGATTACGCAGCATAAAAATCAATTTGATTTCGGGAAACATATCAAAAATTCTTTTAGGTACATTTTTGAGATACATATATAGCGGTGAACATTCTCCGATTGCTTTTTCATTTTTGCGTTTAATAAATTGCTTTTCGTACCAATTTCTGCCGAGCGCATATCTTTCGTCGTTGTCAAAAAAATGAATTTCCTTTTTTGGATACAAAAATATATCGGGATGTTCCCTTAAGTAAAAATCCATGGAAGTTGTACCGGCTTTTTGTGCCCCGACAATTAAAAATGTGGGTGAATGTGTGCTCATGTTATTTCCAACCGCTTAAATCCCGGTTGATCATAATCGATAATTCTTCGTTTGATTGGCGAAACATGTTCTGAAGATATTCTCTTGCCTTTTGAGGTATTTCTACTTTTCCCGGTTTGAGAGCAAATTTATCAAATACTTTATAAAAGCCCGGAATACGGTTAAGGAAACTTTTTTTTACCCTTCTTGCTAACACAGGATTTTTTGAAATTTTTGCTTCATTGTACCGAGACGAAAACATATCCTCCGAAAAAATTTCTTTTACGTTTAGGAAAACAAAAATCTCATTCATCGCTTTTAATATATTTCCTCTTAAATCCTCTAATAATAAAATCTTGATTTGATCTTCGTTGAAAATTTCCAGATAGCGACTTATCTGTTTTGCATACATTCCTCTCTCAACATAAGAAAATTTTCTTAGCTCTCTTTCGTTTTTAACTATTCTTTTCTTTTCCGAAATTAATGCGTTCAGAAAATCTTTATCCTCTAGTCCTCTTCTCACCATATGCTGATAATGAGACCAGGCTCTTTCAATAGGGTTTCTAACGATAAAAATAAGTTTTACGTTTGGGATGATTTTCTTAATCCGTGGCGGAACTTTTTCCAATAGCATATATCCCGGTGTTATTTCACCGTTAATTATATCACTTCCGAAAAACTTGAAATGCTTTTTATACCATTCGATTCCTTTGCCAAAATTTTTATCATCATCGAAAAAATGTACTTCCTTTTTTTTGTACATAGAAATCTGCGGATGCTTGTTCAAATAATGAAATAATGAAGTTGAACCTGCTTTCATTGCACCGCAAACCAGAAAATCGGGAAGCTTTCTCATCTCTAATCGTAATTTGTTTATATTAGTAATAGATTTTATAAGTGGATTCTAATCTAATAAAATAGTCAGAACATAAACAGAAGATGGCGTTAAAAAGAAAAATCTTATTTGTTTACAGCGACTTGAACAGCGGTGGAATAACAAAAGTTATAAAAAATATATTGAGGTATATGGATTATAACACATTTGAAATCACACTTCTTCTGTATAATCTTCCGGACTACAATCCTTTTCCGACTCAAGTTAGAATTATAAGCATCAATAAACCTCAGCGAAGAGGGATTGGACAAGTAATTGATTTTTTTTTACGTGCGAGAGCTATTGCAGAAAAAATAGAAAGTTTGGATCCGGAAATTGTCTTTTCACATTTTAACAGGGTAAACGTAAATGTTTTGTTTGCAAAACGTTACTTGAAGTTTATTAAGCCGAAATTTATCGCGGTCGAACATACATCTCCCGCTGCGGAGTTTAGTTATTCTCTCTCTGAAATGTTTAAGAGAATTTATCATTATCCGGACAACGGGATGTTGATAAATTTACTCTATATCCTATCAAATAAATTATTAAAACAATTTATAAAGAGATATTATCCAATAGCGGATTTAATAATATCAGTCTCAGAGGGTATCAAAGCAGAACTAGAAAACTCATTTCATGTTGATGGGGAAAAGATAAAAGTTGTTCATAACCCCGTGGATAAAAACGAAATTGAAAATCTTTCCGAGGAAGTTACTGGGATCAGTCTAGAAAAGGGAGTTATAAATATTGTAACTGCCGGCAGATTAGAAAGACAGAAGGATCACAAAACATTGATAGAAGCGTTTTCAATTTTCGCCAAAGAATATAATTCTCATTTGTTTATTATCGGTGAAGGAAGTTATAAGAAATTTCTTCGAGAGCTTATTGAAAAAAAGCAGCTGAACGAGAAGGTGACATTAACGGGATATCTCGATAATCCGTATCCTTTAATCAAAACTGCGGATATATTTGTTTTAAGTTCAATTTATGAAGGTTTCGGCTTAGTACTTGTAGAAAGCATGTTTTTGGGCACACCTGTTATATCCACTGACTGTAAGTCAGGTCCGGGAGAGATAGTGCAGAACGGTGAAAACGGAATGTTGGTCACGGTTGGAAAGCCGGCTGAAATTTATCAAGCATTAAAGCAGATTGCAGAAAATTCCGAACTGTCTAAAACAATTGTCGAAAATGCGAAGAAACGAGCAGATGATTTCAGTGCTGAAAAAATAACCTCCGATTATGAAGAAATTTTAAAGTTATTATGAAAAAAGTTATACTTAAAAATAAGTTTGACCAATTCCGGAAATATTCGCCGCTGGCTGTTAAGCGTGGTTTAATCTCCCTCAAACTTCTTAAAGGGAAAAACCTTCTAACCAAATTTGTAATCATCGGCGCTCCACGTACGGGTTCAAATTTGCTGATGTCACTTTTAAACTCACATCCCAACTGCCTGTGTTACGGTGAGATCTTCACAAATTTGAAAGTGGGAAGCTGGGATATCCCATTCTCGTTAAGAAAATTTGGTGATCTTAGCTATAAAAAAAATGATCCAATTGATTACTTAGAAAATAGAATTTATTCTGGTTATCCAAAAGAAATTAAATCCGCAGGTTTCAAACTGTTCTATCACCATGCGAGAAAAGATAATGAGAAAGTGGTTTGGAATTATCTTAAAGATGAGAGATCGATAAAAAAGATTCATTTAATTCGGGATAATTTTTTAGAAATATATTTATCGCACATCTCTGCAAAGAAAAGCGGACAGTTCGTTAACACTTGGAACACATCTAAGAACCTTCAACGTATCAAAGTTGATCCTGTCGAGTGTGAAAACTACTTCAAAAATCTAAATGAAAACATCAATAGTGTAAGAGAATATTTTGCATCTGAAGAATTAATGGAAATAAGATATGAGGAATTGGTAAATCAACGCTTAACTGTTCTTGATGATTTACTCGCAAGTTTAAATTTAGATAGTATGAGACTTATTCCGAAGACATTTAAACAGAATTTTGTGGCGGCAGAAAAACGGATAAGTAATTTTAACGAGGTAAAAAAATACTTTTTCGGGACGAAATGGGAGAGTTTTTTTAATGCTTAAATCTTGTTATTTGTTTTGAAAAAAATTGGTTTATTTCCTTATCTTTAGTCTTCTTTAACAAGAAAAATTCAAATCTGGAGAACATCTGAATATTTCAGTAATAATTCCGGTTTATAACGGAGAATTATACCTTGAAAAATGTTTAAAAGGTATTTTAGAAAACTCATTACAGCCTCTCGAAGTGATTGTAGTAGATGATGCTTCTACGGATAGAACTCAAGAAATCGCTTCATCATTTGACGTTAAAATTATCTCCCTAAAGAAAAGACAAAACGCAAATTACTGCAGAAATATTGGTGCCGAGAAGGCAGAGGGCGATATTTTACTTTTCTTGGATAGCGACGTTGTTAGCAAGAAAAATACAATTGAAATGACCCGTAGAGCATTCGAAAAAAATCATGTGGATGCAATAGTCGGCGTATACGCGGTTTCAAATGAGTATCCTAATCTGACGAGTAAATATAAAAATTTGTGGATAAGATTTTCTTACACTATAAGTGAACCGGCAATCGATTGGATTTTTGGTGCGGTTTCGGCTATAAGGAAAGATGTATTTTTAAAAGCAGATGGATTCAAAAAAGGAATGCAGGCAAAAAGAGGCACCGATGATCTAGAACTTGGTAAACGCCTCAGTAAGATGAACTACAAAATTCTCCTCGATACCTCGGTTGAGGTTGTTCATTTAAAAACTTTTTCTTTGTTGAGTCTTCTGCAGAATGATTTTAGACGCAGTATATGGTTCGTTTCGCTTGCGGGAAATTTAGGTCAGTTGGGAACATCCACAACAAAAGGTTTCGTGAACATTTATCCTAATTTTATTTTTTCTACTGTCTTATCAATTCCTTTGCTGATGCTTCTGATATTTTCGCTGGTGTATTCTTGGAATCTTTTCCCGGTAATATTATTACTCTTATTGTTTTATTTTCTCAATAGAAAATTTATTAATTATTTTGCGAAGAATTACGGAATCGTACAATCGGTTTTGGCTTTGGGAATAATGCTTCTGGATAATTTAATTTGTGCAGTCGGAAGTTTTGCCGGAGTTGTGTCACTTATTTTTAACAGAAATGAAAAATAAACCTTTAGCTGAAATAGTTATATTTCTTGCTAGCTTGATAGTATATATCCTCACGATTTGTCCCGATGTTTACGTCGGCGACAGTGGTGAGTTTATAAGTAATGCATTCACGCTTGGATACAATCACACTCCAGGATACCCTCTTCACATTTTGATTTCTCGCATCGCGATATTGATTCTCCCGTTTTTATCAGTTCCATTAACTGTAAACTTGGTATCAGCCGCTGCTGCTTCTTTATCATCTGTGTTCGTTTATAAAATATTAAAGCTGATAAATCTGGATTCAATCATCGGTATAAGTTTATCTTTAATGTGGAGTTTTTCTTTTACACTATGGTCAAGGGCAACAATAGCCGAGATCTATACTTTGAACATCTTATTCGTTTCGGTAGTAACTTATTTTGTACTAAAATTTTATTATAAGCAATCGTTAACAAATTTATATTTTGCTGCATTCTGGAGCGGACTCGGTTTAAGTCAGCACATAAACGGGGCATTGTTTGTTCTAAGTGCTGTACTTCTAGTTGTTTTGGTAAACAGAAAAACATTATTCCAAATTTCCGTAATGAAATATGTTATAATGTTTTTTGCAATTGGCGTAAGCATATACGTTTATTTGATTATCAGATCAGCAAGTAACGAAGCTCTTCCGTTTTCGGGTCCCGAAAAATGGAAAAGATTAAGTGAATATATTCTTCCCGGGGTCGGCATTACAAAGCAGTTGTTCAAAACCGGCGGGGGAATGGCAAACTTTGCCGAAAGAGCATTATGGTTTCTCAAATCGTTGTTTGTAAAGGAGTTCTGGATTTTCGGTTTTTTGTTCATTCCCGGAATTTGGGCTATAAGAAAGGAATGGAAGTTGCTTCTGTTTTTTGGTTCGGCTGCATTTATAAATTCATTTAATACAGTAAGAGGACCCCTGCAATTCCAAGCAGATTTCGATGCACATTTTTTGGTTACATATCTTATGGCTTTGATTTTAATGGGATTTGGTGTCAGATATTTTCTTGAAATAGCCTCCAAAAAGTTTTCAAAATTTCCCCGGACAATTCCTTCTTTTTTAATATTTCCAATTGTTGTGCTTCTACTTAACTTCAACGATAACGATAAAAGCAAAAACGATTTCGGAAGTATTCTACTTGAGAATTTGGTCGTAAATCTAGAACAAAATGCGGCGTTGTTTACTGCGGAAGACGAGGAATTTTTTCTTACCCGGTATTTGCAGCAAGTAGAAGGAAAACGAAGTGATTTAACCATCGTAACGAATTCCGATCTTGGTAAAATTATTAAAGCTTCCGGCAGAATTCCGGCAGTTTCAAACAACCAACAGATGCAAATGCTTCTAATGCGTACTGCAAAATCACTGATAGATAAATATATTAAAATCCGACCGGTATATATAACGATGGAACATTTTCCGGTAGAAAATATTTGGAGTGAATATAATCTTATTCCTCAAGGTATTGTATCGAGAGTTTTGCCTAAAGATAGTGAGTACGACACTGGACTAAAAGATGTATTAGTAAATCCGGCATGGTCTAATATCCATCTGGATGCAAGAGTAAGAGGAATGGCTGAATATTCTTATCTATCGCAATTTCTTTATAATTCAGACATATGGAATCGGTTGGGAATACATGAAAATGTAGTAGGTGAGATAGAACGATTCAGAAATTTCCCCATTGAAACCCAGGATGAGAATAAGCGGAGATTGACTTTTGTTTTTGAGGGAAGAGCAAATCTCTACTTAAAAAATTATGAAAAAGCTGTTGCTGCATTAACAGAAGCAATCGAAAGAAAAGAGGATGATTGGATAAGCAGGGAACTTCGGGGTACGGCTTTTTTAATGATGAGCGATACTTCAAATGCAAGAAACGATTGGCAGCTTTCGCTTAAATATAACCCTAATAATCCGGGACTAAATGAAAAACTTTCGTCATTGTTTAACAGTGACAAATAATTTAATCGATTGGGCAGATGTTATTTAATTCACTAGAATTCTTACTTTTCTTTCCGTTTGTAACTTTGTTGTTTTTCATTCTTCCTCATCGTTACAGATGGATACTGCTTCTGATTTCTAGTTATTTCTTTTACGGTTTCTGGAAATGGGAATATATCTTCCTTCTTCTTTTTTCAACAAGTGTGGATTATTATGCCGGCTTAATAATAGGCTCCACGGAAACAAAATGGAAGAAAAAATTTTATCTTATCATCAGTCTGCTTACAAACTTAGGTGTTTTGTTCGTCTTCAAATACTTTAATTTTTTTCTCGAAATTTTTCAATCCGTTTTTTCATCATCCGATTTTTTGAGTGAAATACCCACTGTAGATTTACTACTTCCAATTGGTATTTCTTTTTACACTTTTCAGACAATAAGTTATTCGATTGATGTCTATAGAGGCAAAAGACCACCTGAGAAACACTTCGGGAAATTCGCTTTATACGTTTCGTTTTTTCCCCAGTTAGTTGCCGGGCCTATTGAACGCTCAACACGTTTGCTTCCTCAATTTTTCAAAACCCAATTTTTTGATTGGGACAGAATACGAAGCGGTTTACTTCTAATTCTTTGGGGATTTTTTAAAAAAGTTGTTATTGCCGACAGAGTAGGAATATATGTGGATCAAGTGTTTTCGGAACCGGATATATTTTCTAGTTTACAACTTATTATAGCGGCATACTTTTTTACTTATCAAATATACTGCGATTTTTCGGGATACACTGATATTGCAATCGGAAGCGCAAGAGTGTTGGGCTTTGAATTGATTGAAAACTTTCGCCGCCCGACAGTTGTTCGCACAATAAGTGAATTTTGGCAAAAATGGCACATATCATTAACTAAATGGATGACTGATTATCTCTATCAGCCACTCGCAAAAAAAGTCAAAACTAAAAATAATCGTTTAGTTATCACATTATTCGTTTTTATTGTAATCGGACTTTGGCACGGTGCCGCATGGAATTTTGTGTTCTTCGGAGTTTATTCAGGCTTAACGCTTATTATTGGTTCTTTTACTCGAAAAAAGCGGTTAGAATTTTATCGTAAACATGTTTATCCTAAATGGGATCAAATACCAAAAATTCATAAAATGTTGCAGATAATCTTTGTGTTTCACTCATTTGTTATCGGTGCAATATTATTTCGTTCTACTTCTTTCGAAAATATCACTAATTATTTTGCGGGAATTTTTAGTCCAACATTCTTCAGTTTAAAATCAATAGTAGTTTATCAATTCGATTTATATGAGATTCTGTTAGCATTTGTTTTTATAATTGCGCTCGAAGCAGGGGAATGGTTCAGAGCACATTTTAATGCCGAGGAAAAAATCTTAAACTTAAGAATACAATACAGATGGGCAGTTTACTTAACATTGTTTTATATTATAATACTTTTCGGCGAATTTGGTTTAACTCCATTCATATATTTTAGATTTTAATGATAAAATATATTTTACATATAGCAGGCTTCCTCGCTCTCATTTTAGCGGTCGGATTAATTCTATTTTATACCAGTAATACAATAGATCCTCTTTATGCATTAGACAAGGAGAGAATAGACTCATTGTTAGCAAACCGTAATGAGATTGAAGCGATTTCAGTCGGCCATTCCGGAAACCGTGCACTTGATTTTGAAACACTTGGACTGAAAGGTTTTCATTTATGGAAAGGTGGGACCGATTTTTTTGAAACTAAGTTTGTAATAGAAATTGTAGTCCCGTTGCTTCCAAACTTAGAGGTAATTTTTATACCAATTTCACCCTTTGGGGCATTTCATGATAACTCGGATGTGAGATCAAGAGCCGATTTGAGAAATAGATATTATATTATTTATGAGAAGTTAAGCCATGATAAATTAATAAATAATGATTATAGAAATTACTTATTAGCAAAACTTGCTCCATTGGTGAGAGGCGATCACTGGAGAGGTGTATATACCAATCTCGGAATGAAAATTAAAAAAGTATTTTCTGATTCCAAGAAATTACGCTCTCCTCAAGTAGATAAATATGGCAGACTTTTGAATAACAAAAATCTGATACTTGATGCTCACGATTTAAATTGGGGAATTGTTCATATTGATCTTGCAAATCAAGTAATAGCAAGAAATCCTTATATTAATGAAGATGTGAAAATCGTATTGAAGGAAATCGTAAAATATTGTGATGAGAGAAAAATAAAACTTATCTTTTATTCACCTCCTGCACATATTAAATATCTTAATACAGTTAAGAATATAGACAGAAATGACTATTTTGTAAGAGGGAACAAATTTTTTGAGGAAAATTTTAGGAACTTTGGTATTGAATATTATAATTTTTCATATTATCCGGAAATAAGCGAGAACCAAGATTATTATTTGGATGAGAATCACCTAAATGATCTTGGAGCAAAAGTATTCAGTAAGATGCTCTTAGAACGTCTAGAATTTGATGGCCCTGAATAGACAATGATTTCAATGTAGATTAGAATTGAGGTAAATATGAATTCAATCCAGAATATTTCGGACTATTTTTTTTCGATAGATTTTTTGCCGGAGAAATTATTTCTCAAAGCTAATGATGAACAGATAACTTATAATGAAGCAAAAAGTAGAATTGATAAATTTGCAGTTACTCTTAAGGACTTAGACCTACAAAAAGGGGATCAACTGATTTTAATAACCGAGGCTAATCCTACCTCTATTTTCACTTTTATTGCAGCAGCAAAACTTGGTTTGATCCCGGTAGTTCTTTCCACAAGGATGCCTTTAAACGAATTGAAAAGATATATTGATACACTTGATCCAAAAGCAGTAATTTTTCACAAAAATATGATTGATGATAATAAGCTGAATGAACTAATTCCAGATATCGTCATAGAAACATTTGAACGGCTTTCCGAAATAAGTCAATCTCAGAAAAATAATCCGGTAGATACAGAACGCAATAGCGATATACTTACATATTTATTAACATCAGGAACTACTGGGCTTCCGAAAGCAGCAGAAATAAACCACGAAACGTTAATTTATTCTATGAATCTTCTGAAGGAAGAATTTTGGCAATTGAATGATTCTGATGTCAGCTTAATGGTTGCACCATTTGCTCATATTTTCGGTATT
Organism: Melioribacteraceae bacterium; assembly: GCA_024103215.1. Classification (GTDB taxonomy): domain Bacteria; phylum Bacteroidota; class Ignavibacteria; order Ignavibacteriales; family Melioribacteraceae; genus JAGFIY01. The sequence continues at coordinate 70,802 of JAGFIY010000039.1, forward strand.
TTTACAATTTTTTCAGCTGCATCTACTCATAGCTCAGTTGTTTTGATGAACGGCTTCAATCCCGAATTATTTTTTGAAACAATTGAAAAACAAAAAGTTACTTTTTTTGCGGGCGTCCCGATGCTTGCAAATCTTTTATTGTTTTCTCCACTTTCCTCAAAATACAAAATAAGTTCACTCAGAAAAATAATGTTAGGGGGAAGTTATGTTTCCCCGGAATTGATTACCGGATTGAAGAAAAAACATAACATAGATGTAATAGTCGGTTATGGAATGACTGAAGGTGCTCCCATAACATATTTTAATACCGAAACGATGAAATCTGCTCCCGAATCTTCGGTCGGTAAATTTCACAAGGATACAAAACTTAAAATTGTTAAAGAGGGTAAAGAGATGCATCCAAATGAACCAGGCGAGATTTGGGTTAAAGGAAGCCAAATGATAAAAAATTACTATAAGAATGGATTTGCTGATAACTTTGAAGATGGTTGGTTCAAAACTGGTGATGTTGGACGTTTGGATGAAAAAGGAAATCTATTCTGGCTCGATAGAGTTAAAAATATGGTGAAAGTTTCCGGTTATTCGGTTTATCCTTCTGAGATTGAAACGGTATTACTAAAGCATCCTGAGATAAAAGAAGCCGCAGTTATAGGCATTCCAAACAAGAAAGTCGAATACGTGTTGAAAGCATTTATTGTGAGTAAAAATGAATCTATTACCAGCAACGATGTGAAAAATTTCTGTAAAGAACATTTAATTTCCTATAAAATTCCTAGAAGTATAATGTTCTTAGAAAGCCTTCCAAAGAATTATATTGGTAAAATTGATAGAGATAAGCTTAAAATATTATGATATTCAATTCTTGGTCGTTCCTATTTTTGTTTTTACCTGCGGTGTTTGTCTTATATTGGTTCGTATTTAATAAAAGTCTTAAAGCACAAAACATACTGTTACTCTTTTCCAGCTATGTTTTTTACGGTTTGTGGAATTGGTATTTTCTATCTCTCATTGTGTTGAGTTCAGCAATTGACTACTGGGCTGCAAGAAATATTTATCTTACTGAAATTGATGGACGGAGAAAAATATTCTTGTACATAAGTATTTTCACTAATCTTAGTATCCTTGGTGTTTTTAAATATTTTAATTTTTTTGCAGAAAATCTTGCCGAATTATTTCAAGAATTTGGAATCGTTCTTGATTTACCGACGCTCAATGTAATTTTGCCGGTCGGAATAAGTTTTTACACATTCCAATCTTTGGGTTATACCATTGATGTTTATAAACGAAAGATAGCGGCAACTGATAAGATAATTGAATTCTTCTGCTTCGTTAGTTTCTTTCCCCAGCTAGTTGCCGGTCCTATTGAAAGAGCGAAACATTTGCTCCCTCAATTTTTTAGCGCACGAGGTTTTAAGTACGAGTATGCTAAAGAGGGAATAAAGTTAATACTCTGGGGTTTGGTCATGAAGGTCGTGATTGCCGATACTTGTGGTAAGCAAGTAGATTATGTATACTCTAATTTTAGTAATTTATCTTCGGTTTATGTGTTTTTAGGACAGTTTTACTTCCTCTTTCAACTTTACGGGGATTTTGCTGGTTATTCGCTAATTGCAATTGGTGTGGCAAAATTGTTCGGGTTTAATCTTAGCAAAAATTTTTCTTATCCTTTTTTTAGTAGATCTATACCGGAATTTTGGACTAAGTGGCATATGACATTAACAAATTGGTTCACTGATTATGTTTTTACTCCGATAGTTAAGAAGAATATCAAAAATCGAAAATTTGTTTTTTTATCATATCTAATCACTCTCTGTTTGATTGGGTTTTGGCATGGGCCAAAATGGACGTTAATATTTGCAATAGGTTTTACCGCCTTTTATTTTATTCCCCGTATTTTCTTTAATGTTAAAGTTAATTCTCGGAAAAAGCCAAACTTAAGAGATATTCCCTCAATCATTAAAGTATTTCTAATTGTCTTTTTTCATCTAATTTTTTTTAGAGCTGTGGATATGTCAAGTTCTTTTCAATTTCTTAAAAAGATATTTGAATTTTCGATTTATCCGTTAAGTTACGATATGTTCTATCCGCTTGCTCTATTGTTTCCATTTATTATTATTGAATGGAATACGAGAACTGAAGTCCATCCTTTAGGCTTGGAAAAATTACCCAAGTTTTTTAGATGGATGATTTATTTGTTTCTAACCTATCTAGTTTTTCAATTGTTAGATACACCGAAACCTTATATATACTTCCAGTTCTAATATGAAATTGTTTATTAAAAATATCGCATTGTTTTTTATGTTACTATGCATTGTCCTAGTATTTTCTGATGTATTGATAAGTTATAAAAATTTTAATCATCCTATCTTTGATGCAAAATTGAAAGAGTATACGGCAAACAAGGATCAGTACGATGCGATTATTTTCGGGTCGAGTTTAGTTTATAGGCAAATCCAACCGAAAATCTTTGAAGAAATTACAGGGATAAGATCATATAATTTTGGGGTCCCTTCGAACGTGGGAGTTACTAAGCTGCAAATATTTGAAGAATTGCTCGAGGAAGGGAAATTTGAGGGTATCAAGTACATAATTTTGGAAGCCGGAGTATTTTATCCGCAATCCATTAAAGAGCAGCGAATAAATACTCTTGATGGTTCTTTTTTTTATTCCACCTACGATTTTTTTCAAGAGCTTCAGTTCATTTATAGTTCAGAAGAAAATCTTTACCAGAAGATTGACTCGATGTTCAAAACAGCTTCTTTTTATTTTAAAAGCAGGTTCAAATATTTCAAAATATTAGAAATTTTTGATTTCCGTGATCAATATAAAAGTTTTGAGTTTGAGGATAACGGCTATAATCCGATTGAACTAGTAAACACAGCATGGAACTATGATGAACTAGCCGCGCGAAGAAATTATTTTGTTTCAAACCAACATCTACTTGACTCAATATTAACTGTAAATAAACAAGTCTTTGAACTCTATGATGAAAACGCAGCCGAATTTCCATTGTTAGACTGCTATTATAAATTAATAAGTTTATGCAACAAAAAAGGGATTAAACTTATTTATTTAGTTTTCCCAAAAACCTTAAGCTCTGACAAGTCAGATGAAAATTATTATTTCCCTGCAATGAAATATTCATTTCGTGATGAAAACTTATTCGATTTTTCTGACCCTCTACTTTATAGTCAATTTTTTAGTAATGAATATCATTTCGATCATGGTCATTTTAATCGAAATGGAACTATTATCTTCACAAAATTATTAGCGGAGAAATTTTTGTCTCGAGTTATTAATACTGAAACTGATTGAAAAAAAAATCGTTTTAGTTGGGAATTGAATATTAGTAAGTCGAGGCGGCGATCGGATTCGAACCGATGAATAAAGGTTTTGCAGACCTTCGCCTTAGACCGCTTGGCCACGCCGCCAATTGAAAAGTGCAGAAAAAATAAAATCCACACGAAGTGGACTTTATTTTGAGCGGGAAACGGGACTCGAACCCGCGACATCAACCTTGGCAAGGTTGCGCTCTACCAACTGAGCTATTCCCGCGTAATAAAAGAACAATAAAATGAACCACTAATATAATATTGATGTATATATTTTGCAACTAGAAATCACTTCCTTGAACCATGAATAAATCCCCTAAACGGTCTTGAATGCTGAATTGTTACGAAGGCATTGTTGTCTATTCCATCAATTATTTTTTGTACATATTTGAGATCTTTCCTGCGTATAATTATAACCAAAATAGAAACGCCGCCGCTGCCTCCTTCCGCCGGGAGTATCGTTACGCCGTATTTTGATTTCCTCAGCATATCAGCTATCTGATCCGTGAAATGTCTTGAAATTATATTTAGCTGCACATACCCCAATGCAACTTTTTCTTCGAGAGTTATACCTAGAACATTTCCGATTCCGAATCCAAGCGCATAGCCGAATAGGTTTATATCGTTATCCATATGTTGTACGATATAACGCATTGCGAAAATCCATATTAATACCTCAACAAAACCTGCTATTCCCGCCAAATATTTTTTACTTTGAACTACAAGAATCATTCTAAAAGTTCCGATTGTTACATCCGCCATTCTTAAAAGACAGATTAAAAGTGCACCGCCTAACAGTTCAATAAGGTTCATATTCATTCTTATGATAATAATTCATTAAAAGAAATTGTATTTTTGGAAAAACAAAAACTAAAAATACAATGCACGAATTTGAGAGACAACAGCTTTTAGACATAATTAAAAAAAAGGGAATTACAGACGAGAAAGTTCTCGATGCGATAAACAAAGTAGAACGTCATCTTTTTGTCCCGCAAATCGTTAAGCAGCACGCTTATAAAGATACAGCACTTCCGATAGGACAAGGTCAAACCATTTCTCAGCCTTATACTGTTGCATTTATGACACAAGAACTTAATTGCAAAAAGGATGATAAAATTCTTGAAATCGGAACCGGCTCCGGATACCAGGCGGCTGTTCTTCTTGAAATGGGTTGCAAAGTATATTCGATTGAAAGAAATTATGATATATATAATAAAACATTGAAATTGTTCGATGAATTAGATCTGCGTGCTGCTTTAAGGTGCAGCGATGGAACTATTGGCTGGGAAGAATATGCACCGTATGACGGAATCATAGTAACAGCCGGCAGCCCTTCGGCCCCCGAAAGATTGATTAAGCAGCTTAAAGTCGGCGGGAAAATGGTTATCCCAATTGGAGATAAATCAAATCAAGTTTTAAATGTAATATTGAAAAAATCCGAAGGTGAGACTGAAATTAAGAAATACCCAAATTTTGCGTTTGTTCCATTAATCGGGATAGAAGGTTGGAAAGAAAAGTAATCGTTGTTTTAGGCCCAACTTGTTCTGGCAAAACAAAACTTGCCCTGGAAATTGCCCATAGACTGGAAAGTGAAATTATATCGGCGGACAGCAGGCAGATTTATAAACATCTTACTATTGGAACAGCTAAACCATCCGAAGAGGAACTGCTGAAGGCAAATCATCATTTAGTTGATTTTGTTGAACCGGATCAGAATTATAACGTAAGTAAATTTGAAAACGATGCGATAACGGCAATTGACAAATTACTTTATCAGAACAAAATCCCTATCGTTGCCGGAGGTTCGGGTTTATATATTAAAGCTGTGGTTGACGGAATATTTAACACTGTTGAAACCGACGAAGAATATAGAAAAAAACTTCTCAAAATAAGAAAAGAAGAAGGTAACGAAAGATTATATTCTATGCTTCAAGATTGCGATCCGGTTTCAGCTTCAAAAATGCTGCCTCAGAATTGGAAGCGAGTCATAAGATCACTTGAAGTTTTTCATCTAACCGGAAAGCCCATATGGCAGGTTCAAGATGAATATGAGCGAGAGGACAATTTTGACTTTTATCAATTCGGTCTTCTGTGGGAACGTGAAGCCCTTTATAAAAATATTGAAAAACGAGTCGACAAAATGATCATAGACGGGCTGGTAAACGAAGTGCAGATGTTGTTAGAAAAAGGATACGATAAAAATTTGAATTCACTAAATACTGTTGGTTATAAGGAAGTTATTGATTTTCTCGAAAAGAACATCTCACTTGAAAAAGCGATAGAACTGATCAAACGGAATACTAGACGATTTGCAAAAAGACAGATGACCTGGTTTAGAAAAGATAAACGAATTAAATGGTTAGATATTGATGAGAATGTAGATTTTTCTAGAACAGCAGACACAATAATTTCAATGATAACTTGATTTGTGTTGCTTTATTGGATAATATGCACTTTAATTTGTTCACCAAATATCATAAAACATGAAAGAAAAAATACGAATTGCATCGGGACAGGGTTTTTGGGGAGATTTGATAGACGCTCCAGTTGCTCAAGTAAATGCCGGGCAGATTGATTACCTTGTTATGGATTATCTTGCCGAAGTTACAATGTCAATACTGCAGAAGCAAAAGAACAAAAATCCCGACCACGGTTATGCTAGAGACATTCCCGAACTTATGGAAAAAATTCTTCCTCAATGTATCGAAAAGGATATTAAGGTCATCACGAACGGCGGGGGAGTAAATCCCGTTTCTTGTGCAAAGGAAATTATTAAAGTTGCTGAAAAGCTGAACATCAAAAAATTAAAAATCGGTGTGGTTTTGGGAGATAATATAGTTGATAGCATTGATAATATTATCGAACAAGGTTGTCATCTTAATAATATGGAAACCGGGGAAGAAATCGATCTTCATAAAGATAAACTTCTGAGTGCTAATGTTTATTTTGGCGCCTTCCCGATTGTTGAAGCACTTAAGAACGGAGCTCAGATCGTCATTACCGGAAGAACTACAGATACCGGCTTAACGCTCGCTCCAATGATTTATGAATTCGGTTGGGATAAAGAAAATTATAATTTAATGTCCGCAGGCACGGTTGCCGGTCATATTTTGGAATGCGGTGCTCAAGCATCCGGAGGAAATTTGATGGCTGACTGGCAAGGTGTGGAAAATATGGCGGAGATTGGCTTCCCGATTGCAGAAGCTTATTCAAACGGTGAGATAATTATTACGAAACATGAATCACTCGGAGGAAAGGTAAGTTTAGAAACAGTAAGCGAACAGCTTCTTTACGAAATTGGTGATCCGAAAAATTATATAACTCCGGATTGTGTTGCTGATTTCACTTCTATAAAAGTTCAAGATTTGGGAAACAACCGTGTAAAGATTTTTGACATAAAAGGTTTTCCCGAAACCGAGTTCTATAAAGTTTCCTGTTCCTATGCTGATGGCTTTACGGCAAGCGGCAGTTTAACATATTCCTGGCCTCAAGCATTAACAAAAGCAAAAGCAGCGGATAAGATTTTAAGACAACGACTAAAAAACCTAAATCTGCAGTTTGATGAAATTAGAACAGAGTTTATCGGCTATGACGCAACACACGGACCTCTTGCTGTAAAACTTGATGAGAATTTGATCAACGAGGTTATGATGAGAATCGCGGTTAGGTCTAAGGATTATAAATCCGTCGAACGTTTTGGACGAGAACTTGCACCGCTGATTTTAACCGGACCTCCCAGCGTAACAGGCTTTGCCGGTGGAAGACCAAAACCAAGCGAGGTTGTTGCTTATTGGCCCGCACTTATTCCCAAAAATTTAGTTCAACCAAAAGTTGAATATATGGAGTTGGTATGAAAGTAAAACTTATAGATATTGCCCATGGAAGATCAGGCGACAAGGGAGATGCAGCAAACGTAGGTATTATTGCTTATGACGATAAGGGATATGACATTATAAAAAAACATCTTACAAAGGAAAGAGTAAAAAAACATTTCGAAGGAATTTGTTTCGGTGAGGTTGAAAGATACGAACTGCCCAATTTGAGAGCTCTCAATTTTGTATTGAATAATACTCTCGGCGGCGGAGGCACAGTCTCTCTAAAATTCGATGCTCAAGGCAAAACTCTTGCAGCAGCTTTATTAAGAATGGAATTCGAAATAGAAGAATAAAGGAAAAAATATGTTTGAAGAACAATTAAAAGAAATAAAAAGTCTAGGACAGAAAATTACCAATTTACGAGGTTATCTTTAAATTAGATGACAAAGAAGAAAAGATAAAATCCCTCCAAAAGGAAACCGAGGCTCCAAATTTTTGGGACGATCAGCAGCGTGCCCAACAGATACTTCAGAAAATTAAATCTTTACAAGTTTGGGTTGAAGATTGGGAAGAAGTAAATTCAATCTACATAAACAGTCTTGAATTTATTGAGATTGCCGAACTCGAAGCTGATGAAGCGCTAATGGATGAGGTGGATGCTGAGGTTGCTAACGTTCAAAAGGCAGTTGATGATCTCGAGTTCAGGAGTATGTTAAGTGGTAAAGATGATCCAAGAGATTGTATCTTGACAATTCATTCGGGTGCCGGCGGAACCGAGGCTCAAGACTGGGCAGAGATGCTGCTTAGAATGTATCTGCGCTACGGTGAACAGAACGGTTTTAAGATGACAATGATCGATCTTCTCGAAGGAGATGGAGCCGGTATTAAAAGTGCAACGATCGAAGTTTCAGGTCAGTTTGCCTATGGATATCTCAAAGCCGAAAATGGTGTTCATCGCTTGGTGCGGATATCTCCGTTCGATTCTAATAAGCGAAGACATACTTCATTCGCATCAGTGTTTGTAATTCCCGAAGTGGATGATTCAATTGAAGTAGATATAAATCCGGCTGATTTAAGAATCGATACTTATCGTTCAGGCGGTAAGGGCGGTCAAAACGTTAATAAAGTTGAAACTGCGGTAAGGATAACACATGTACCAAGCGGAACCGTTGCTGCATGCCAAAGTGAAAGATCGCAGACTCAAAACAAGAACAATGCACTTAAACTTCTCAAAGCAAAACTTTATCAGATCGAAAAGGAAAAGCAAGAAGCGGAACTTGACGAAATTGAAAAAAATAAGATGAAAATCGAATGGGGAAGTCAAATCCGTTCTTATGTATTTCATCCTTACAACATGGTTAAAGATCATAGAACTGATATTGAAACATCGGATACACAAGGAGTGATGGATGGAAACATTAATCAGTTCATTAAAGGTTATCTGCTAAAATTTGCGCAGTAATATATTTTATGAGCAAAAGTAAATTGAATGAAATCTCCAATCGGGATTTTTTTCAAGAAGTCTATATGGTTGTTGAAAAAATTCCTTACGGAAAAGTAACCACTTATGGTGCAATTGCCGAAGCCTGCGGGATTAAATCATCTGCAAGAACAGTGGGCTGGGCTTTGAATAATGCTAAGGAAACCGGGTTGCCGTGTCACAGAGTAGTTAACCGGTTTGGTGCATTAACAGGGAAACTCCATTTCGGCGATCCTCATCTGATGAAAGAACTTCTTATTAACGAGGGAATTGAGTTCGACAAAAACGACTGTGTTATTATGGAAAGATATTTCTGGGAACCCAAATAAATCAGTAACGAATAATTTTTACGTCGGAAATTGCTCCGCTCGTTTTAATATAAATTTTTTTGTCAGTATTGTTAAAATTCTCTGTTCTAAATTTTTTATCGTCTTCCTTTACAAAACCATCAAGTTCTTTATTAGATAGCACAAGCGAGCCGTAAAACTCACAACCTGTTTCCTGAGGAATCAAAATTTTAAGAGCAGCCGCACCCATATCTACCGATACATCAGTTCTATCGTATTCTGATCCTAATTTGATGTACGTATCGCTTGCTCCTGTGTTTAATTCAAGATTTCTAACTTTAAAATCCGATAAATCAAATCGGGTTTCTGAAGCACCGAGGTTAAATTCTAAATCCCAAACCGGCTGACGATTAATTGTAATCTCTAATCTATTCTTTATTGATTTACCAGGAATCAATGTATGCTTTGAAGTTGAAATAACTACATCTGCATGTTTGTCACTGCTCTCGGACTTCAATTTATAATCGGTTACGTTTCCCCTGGCTAGTGCTTTTACTAGTGAAGTAGTTGATCTTTCAAGATAAAATTGACCAACACCAGCACTCAATTTGAGAGAAGCAGTTTCAATATCTTCGCTGAAATTCGTCTCGTAAGTTTCTATTCTGTTGTTATCTGTCGACGAATCGAAAGAGAAGTCAGAAAAATTAAGAAATGATCCATAAATCATTATCCCCATAAAAATTCCGAAAATCACGCTGACAATCGGTTTAAATGAGGATTGTTTGATCAGCACAAAAATTCCCCAAAAAACCAAAACAAGAGGCCATAAATCCCATACAAACGACCAACTCGTGGTTACATAATCGTATTTAACTGCTAAAAAACATAACCCGATGGTTACAAGGAAAAAGCCCCAAAACAGTTGTGATGAATTCCGTTTCATAATATTTATCTTCTTTTAATTGAGTTAATCACTAGCACAGCGCCAATTGCTATAAAACCGATCGGAATTAAATCGACGAAATTAAAATACGGAAAAATTCTTTCGAGAAGGAAAATTGCTCCGATACTGATTAATATCAAACCAAAAACTATTCTTCCGCTTTGTGATGTTTCTTTTACTTTTTGCTCCTCTGGTGCATTTGCTTCGGTATCACTCGATGGTTCGGTATTTACCGATGTTTTCTCTTGTTCAATTGTCCCGATATCAGGAATAACAATCCACAAAACGATGTAAAGAATAATTCCCATCCCATTTATAATGGCAAGGATGATAAAAATGATTCTTACGAGTACCGGATCAATATCAAGATATTCACCAAGTCCGGCAGCAACACCGCCGAATACTCTTCGGTTTTTTGCTCGATATAATCTTTCTTTAGCAGCCATTTTCTTCTCTGATTTAGATTTGAATTTATCAACTATGTCGATTCCTAATTTGTTAGACGATATACACTTCAAAAGGTTCGTGATAGTATTTGTCCTATATCAAACAATTTTCTGTGCATTACGATTGTTATTGAATAAAGGACATAGGTTCTATATTTTTTATAGATTAAATTTTTTGAAAAGTGTAGTTAATGAAAATTGGACTTTGCCAGATAAATCCGATTATCGGGGATGTTGAAGGCAATAAAGAAAAAATTCTTCAAGGTTATAGAAAAGGAATAATTGAAGGAGTTGATCTCGTTATTTTTCCAGAACTTGCTCTGTGCGGTTACCCTCCTCAGGACCTGCTGGAAAAAGATGAATTCAGACAACTGATAATTAATTCATCAAAAGAGATTGCGGAAGAAACTGATTCAGTCGGTTTGATTTTCGGAGCGATCACAGAAGAATATGATAATGTGGGTACCGGAATTTACAACTCCGCCATTTTATGCTACGAAGGAAAAATTCAATTTATTCAAAACAAAACTCTGCTTCCTAACTACGATGTTTTTGACGAAGTGAGATATTTCGAATCTGCTAAAGAAGTGCGAATCCACAAATTCAAAAATGAAAAATTAGGAATTTCTATTTGCGAGGATATTTGGAATGACGCTGATTATTGGAAAAAGCGAAGATATGAAATTGATCCGGTGCAGAGGATGGTTGATAAAGGTGCTACGCTGTTAATAAATATTTCCGCAAGTCCTTATGCTTACGGAAGACGTAAGGAAAGATTTGAGATGCTTTCTACATTAACGCGCACAGACAAACTTCCGCTTGCATACGTTTGCTGCGTTGGAGCGCAAACAGATTTAATCTTTGACGGCGGAAGCATGTGCTTTAACGCTGAAGGAAAGCTCGTTAAACTCGGCAAAACATACGAAGAAGATTTTTTTGTATTCGATTCGGAAGAAAAATATTCGGAGGTTGCTGAAATTGAAAAAAGTTTTGAAGAAGAAGTACTATCAAGTCTGATTCTGGGTATCCGAGATTATGCAGTAAAAACGGGATTTAAGAAAGCATTAATTGGTTTAAGCGGAGGAATAGATTCTGCGTTAGTAACTTATATTGCGGTTCAAGCCCTTGGAAAAGATAATGTAAATGTTGTTATGCTCCCTTCAATTTACTCTTCGGAAGGAAGTATAAAGGATTCTCAAAAACTGATCGAAAATTTGGGAATTCATTCTAATATCATATCAATTAAAGAACCTTTTGAAATTCTGCTCAAAAAACTTGAACCAATCTTCGATAATCAAGCTAAAAATATTGCTGAGGAAAATATTCAGGCTAGGATTAGAGGGTTATTGTTGATGGGTATCTCGAACAAGTTAGATTATTTACTGCTTACAACAGGGAACAAGTCTGAAATTGCAGTAGGTTATGCAACATTGTACGGAGATATGTGCGGAGCTCTTGCTGTAATTGGCGATGTCTATAAAACTGATGTTTACAGAATCTGCAAATTTATCAACAAGGAAAAGGAAGTAATTCCAATCGAGATTATAGAGAAAGAACCCTCGGCTGAACTTAGACCAAATCAAAAAGATCGAGATTCATTGCCGCCATACGAAATACTTGATACAATTTTAAGAATGTATCTGGAAGAATATAAGGAACATAAAGCGATATCAGTCTATATAAAGGACTCTAGTTTGGTGAAAAAAGTGCTACGCCTTGTTGATATGAACGAATTTAAAAGAAAGCAAGCAGCACCGGTTTTGAGAGTCTCCACAAAAGCATTCGGTTATGGAAGGAGATTCCCGATGGTACATAAAATAACAAGAATATAAATTTTGGAGTTTTAATGAAATTGCGAAAATTATTCACTTTTGGATTTTTATTGATTGCGGTTAATGTTTTTGCTCAGTTCGGATCAGATTTGAATTTGGTGAAAATAGATGTTTATAAATCCTTCGACAAAATTCATTCCGGCAGCGAAATGAAAATTGCGGTGAAAACTACGGTGGAAGATACTTGGCATATTAATTCAAATAAACCTAACGATGAATTTCTCATTCCGACAGAACTTGAAATAAGTTCAAGTCAAAACTTTGTATTGAAAAAGATTTCATACCCTGAACACAAAGAGATGGAATTCGGCTTTTCAGATAAGCCTGTCGCGGTTTACGAACATGAATTTTTTATTGGATCCATTGTTACAGTTCCTCCCGATTTGGCTCCCGGTAAATATACAGTAAATGTTGTGTTGAATTATCAAGCTTGTAATGATGCATCTTGTATGCCTCCGTCATCGGTTGATACGACAATCGTTATAGAAGTTGTAGATAATAAAACCCCGGTTACCGAAATAAATTCGGAAATTTTTTCAAAAATCGATATTGCTTATTCACCTGCTGTGGTTGCTGAAGATGATGATTCTTCGATTGCAAGTACATTGGAATCGAGCGGACTAATTCTGAGTTTGTTGTTTGTTTTTATTGGGGGACTAGCATTAAACCTTACTCCCTGTGTGTATCCATTAATTCCTATTACGATTGGATATTTCGGAGGTCAGAGTGAAGGAAAAACAGGTAAGCTTTTCGTCCTTGGGATATTGTATGTCCTAGGAATGGCAATAACTTATTCTGTTGTAGGAGTTGTCACTTCATTAAGCGGTGCAGTCTTCGGTTCACTCTTACAGAACCCGATCGTGATAATTTTTGTTGCATTAATTTTGATAGCCCTTTCCTTAAGTATGTTCGGACTTTACGAATTTAAAATGCCCGATAAATGGGTGATGAAAGCCGGAGGAGCGAAATCAGGTGTTTTCGGGGCTCTTCTCATGGGACTAACAATGGGAATAGTTGCTGCTCCGTGTATTGGCCCGTTTGTGCTTGGGCTTGTCACTTACGTAGGTGCAAAAGGAGATCCACTTTATGGATTTTTAATGTTCTTCTTCCTCGCGTTAGGATTGGGGACACCTTATTTATTCTTAGCCTTATTCTCCGGGAAAATTAAAAGCCTACCCAAAGCCGGTTTTTGGATGGAAGCCGTAAAACACATCTTCGGATTTATCTTGATTGCAATGGCTATCTATTTTGTGGGACCGCTGCTTCCGAAAGTTTTTGAGTTTTATCTGCTTCCGATCTTCTTAATTTTTAGCGCACTATACTTGTTGTTTTTTGATAAGACAGCAAACAACATCAAAGGTTTTCTTATTTTTAAAACCTTGTTTTCTATTTTAATTATAGCAGTTGCCGCTTATATGTTATGGCCGGTTGATAGAAAATCACCTGAATGGATTTATTATGATGAAAAAACTTACGAATCCTCGCTGCAGAATGGTGAGAAAATATTTTTGGATTTTTATGCTGATTGGTGCATACCGTGTAAAGAACTTGACGCATTAACCTTTTCGGACGAAAGAGTTATCGAAAAACTTTCTACATTCAAAACTTTTAAAGTTGATATGACTCAATCACTTTCCGAAGAAACTGAAAAATTACGGGATAAATTTGAAATAATAGGTATGCCTACTCTTATTGTGATTAATTCAAAAGGAGAAGAGGTGAATAGAATAACAGGATTTATGAACGCAGACGAGTTTTTAAAAACAATCGAGAATGTGAACTAAATAAAATTGCTTAAGCATAATAGCTTTCATATTTTTCATAACGTTAAATAACTAAATAATCATAAGAACAAGAGTAACATTATAATGGCTAAAGAGATTCAAAAGAAGGTGTTAGACCTTGAAGAAGTAACTGTTAGGTTTGCCGGTGACTCCGGTGATGGAATACAGTTGACCGGTTCTCAATTCAGTGATACTACGGCATTTGTTGGAAACGATTTAAATACTTTGCCGGATTATCCGGCAGAAATTCGGGCTCCTGCCGGAACCCTTTACGGTGTTAGTGGATTCCAGCTGCATTTTAGTTCGGTAGATATCCATACTCCGGGTGACACCCCGGACGTTTTAGTCGCAATGAACCCGGCTGCACTTAAAATAAATTTAAAAGATCTTAAATCTGGCGGAATTATTATAGCAAACCAAGATTCTTTCGATCCCAAAAACTTGAAACTTGCAGGCTTCGATTCTAATCCGTTGGAGGATGATTCACTCAATGGATTCAAAGTCTTTTCGGTCCGTATCACAAGTTTAACTACGGAAGCACTGAAAGATACTCCTTTATCCAACAAGGAAATTACAAGATCGAAAAACTTTTTTGCGTTGGGTTTAATGTATTGGCTGTTTAACAGACCACTTGATCCGACACTTTCTTGGATTAATACTAAATTCAAAAAACAGCCTGACATTGCAGACGCAAATACAAAAGCATTGAAAGCCGGATATTATTTCGGTGAGCAGACTGAAATTTTTACCGCAAGATATTCGGTTAAACCTGCGGAGCTTCCTGCCGGAACTTATAAAAATATTTCGGGTAACGAGGCAACTGCGATTGGTTTCGTGGCAGCGTCGCAGCTTTGCGGACTGCCGTTATTCTTGGGTTCTTACCCGATTACGCCAGCTTCCGATATTCTTCACTTTCTCAGCGCTTATAAAAACTTCGGCGTAAAAACTTTTCAGGCTGAAGATGAAATTGCGGGAATTGCTTCGGCAATTGGAGCAGCTTTCGGCGGTTCGTTGGCGATAACTACAACGAGTGGTCCCGGTTTAGCTCTTAAAACAGAAGCAACAGGACTTGCAGTAATGACCGAACTACCAATTGTTATCGTAGACGTTCAGAGAGGAGGTCCGAGTACCGGACTTCCAACAAAAACTGAACAAGCAGATTTGCTTCAGGCAATGTACGGTAGGAACGGTGAAGCACCTGTTGTTGTTCTAGCTGCCTCTACACCGAGTGATTGTTTCTTTATGGCTATTGAGGCTTCTAAGATTGCGCTTAAATATATGCTTCCGGTGATACTTCTTACCGATGGTTATATCGCAAATGGAAGTGAGCCTTGGAGAATACCGCACGTAGATGAACTTCCAAGGTTCGAAAAGTCATACTACAATAATCCTGAAGATTTTCAACCGTATAGAAGAGATGAAAATCTTGCGAGACCTTGGGCAGTACCAGGAACTCCCGGCCTAGAGCATAGAATCGGTGGACTGGAAAAAGCGAATATTTCCGGCAACGTAAGCTATGATCCCGATAACCATGATTTTATGTGCAGATTAAGAGCAGAAAAAGTTGCAAAAGTTGTGAACGATATTCCAGATATTGTGGTCGACGGACCTGAAAAAGGCGAACTTCTCGTTATGGGTTGGGGCGGAACAAGAGGCTCAATCACCGAAGCAGTAACAAAAGCACGAAAAGCCGGGCTTATAGTTAGTCAGATTCATTTAAAATACTTAAACCCTATGCCGAAAAATTTGGGCGAAGTTCTTTCAAATTTTAATAAAATATTGATACCGGAACTAAACCTAGGACAACTTGCAACTTTGATTAGAAAAGAATTTTTACGAGATGTAATTCAATTAAATAAATTAAAAGGACTGCCTTTCAAGTCCGCTGAGATTCAAAATAAAATCTCTGAAATTCTCGGAGGAAATAATGGAAAATAAAATAGAAACACAAGAATTAAAATATACAGCTAAAGATTTTGCTTCCGATCAGGATGTAAGATGGTGTCCGGGCTGCGGGGATTATTCAATTCTTGCACAGGTGCAAAGAACTTTTCCAGATATCGGAATTAAGAAAGAAAATATTGTGTGGGTTTCAGGCATCGGTTGTTCGAGCAGATTTCCTTACTATATGAGCACTTACGGATTCCATGGTATTCATGGCCGTGCGCCGGCAATTGCATCGGGATTAAAAATTGCTCATCCTGAACTCTCCGTTTGGGTTGCCACGGGTGACGGCGATCTTATGAGTATTGGTGGAAACCATTTTATTCATACCTGTAGAAAAAATGTCGATCTGAAAATTTTAATGTTCAACAATAGAATTTATGGCCTCACAAAAGGTCAATATTCCCCGACATCAGAAAAAGGAAAGGTCACAAAGAGTACACCTTACGGCAGCGTTGATTATCCTTTTAATCCCACTTCACTTGCATTAGGTTCTGACGCATCGTTTGTAGCAAGAACTATCGATCGCGAACCTAAACATATGCAGGAGATGATTCGAAAAGCAGCAGAGCATAAAGGAACTGCTTTTATTGAAATCTATCAGAACTGCAACATTTTCAATGATGGAGCATATCTGCATCTTACAGAGAAAGATGTGAAGCTTGATAATGTTCTCACTCTTGAACATGGTAAACCCATGATTTACGGAAAAGAAAGAGATAAGGGAATTAAACTTGACGGTTTCAGACCAATTAGTGTGAATCTAAATGATGGAAAACATTCGGTAGCTGATCTTCTTGTTCATGATGAAACAGATCAAAATTCGATTCGTGCTTTTATTATTGCACATATGACCGATCATCCGGGTCTTCCTACTCCAATTGGCATTTTCCGTAGAATCCTTAAACCAACTTATGATCAAGGAATTACCGATCAAATTAATCATATAATTGAAAAGAAAGGAAAAGGAGATTTGGAAGCCGTACTTTTCAGCGGTAATACATGGGAAGTAAAATAAAATATTAATTTATCCTCTTAGGCGGAGTTAATGCTCCGCCTTTTTATTTTATGTTTGTTTTTTAATTATTTTTTCTCACATTCATACCTTTAATTTTTGTGTAAAGATGAATCAACTTTTTAACGAACTCAAGATAATTATTGAGAAATACGAAAACTTTGTTATTACAACACACGTAAATCCTGATGCGGATGCAATTGGATCAGAACTTGCCTTGTACTTTTTGTTGAAGAAAAAACTTAAAAGTGTTAAAATCATTAATACGAGCGAAACTCCGGAATATTTAACTTTCCTAGATAAGGACTCAATAATCGAACGGTATAAGAGTGAATTACATGATGAGGAATTATCTAAAGCCGATGTTCTTATAGCTTTGGATCTTAATCAAATTTCTCGAACCGCTAGAATGAGCGATGAGGTCGGAAAGTTAAAAAGTCTAAAGGTTTGTATCGATCATCATCAAGCTCCGGAAGATTTTGCCGATCTTCTCATTAATGATATAACCTATACTGCAACAGGCGAGATAATTTTTGATTTCATAGAGCAGACTTTTCCCGACGCATTTGATATAAATATTGCTGAAAATCTTTATGCTGCTATTATGACTGATACAGGTTCCTTCCGATTTGAAAGGACAACTTCAAATACTCATTTGATTGCTGCAAAGCTATTAGATATGAACGTTAACCCGACAGAAATTTACAATAAAATTTATGATCAAAACAATTACTCAAAACTTAAACTGCTGGGACAGGCTTTAAGTGAATTAAAAATTACTCATGACGAAAAACTAGCCTATATGGTTATAACTCAAGAGATGTTGAAGCGTTTTGATACAAAGGAAACGGAAGTTGAAGGATTTGTGAATTATTGTGTTTCAATAAAAGGAGTTCAGATGGGATTACTGTTTTTCGAACTTAAGAATGGTATTAAAATTAGTTTCAGATCGAAAGGAAATATTCCTGTTAATAAACTTGCTGCCGAATTCGAGGGCGGCGGTCATCAGAATGCGGCGGGGGCTAGAATTTTTGATGCCAAACTTGAAGAGTATTTAAATGACGTTATAAATGCAGCAAAAAAATATCTAGAATAGGAAAGATTATGTTATTTGAATTAAATGTAAAATCAGCTATTAATCCAGTTTCAAAAACGGAGTATGGTTTAGTCACTTTTTATGAACCAAATAAAAAGAAAAAAAGTAGTGCAAAGATTAATAACATTCCGAGTTATTTACTTAAAAATTTGGAGGATAAAGAAACTGATTACATTAAATATTATCCGGATAAAGGAAAGATTCTTGTTCACTTTGTTTATAAGATTGATAAGGAAAAGATAACGCAGGATTACCTTAGAGACGCATTAGCGGGTGCGATTCAAGCTTTTGAAAAAGAAAATGTGTCAAGACTATATGTGGATCTAAATCTAGATAACGAATATAAAATTTTTAATTCTATTGAATATATGCTACAATCCGCAGTAGAAGGAATCTTTCTTGGAAACTACTCGTTTGATAAATACAAGAATGAAAAAAAACGGAAAAAACTTGAAGTGATTGTTCTTCATCAAAATCAGAATTTGATGAGGAAAATTATCTCCGAAACTGCTCATTTAATCGATGCTGTTTTTTTCGCAAAAGATTTAGTTAACGAGCCGGCAATATCGCTTACTCCAAAATCATTTTTTCAGAGAATAAAGAATAAACTTAAAATAGCAGAAATCAAAGTTACTGCTTTAACAAAAGCAGAGATGCAGAAGATAAAAATGAACGCAATACTAGCAGTAGGAAACGGGAGTGAAAATCCACCGTATCTAATTAAACTGCACTACAAACCAAAACAAAAACCAAAGAAGAAAATTGCTTTGGTTGGGAAAGGTGTAACCTATGATACCGGTGGCTATTCAATTAAACCTACCAACGGTATGTATGAAATGAAAGCCGATATGGCCGGAGCGGCAACCGTTGTTGGTACAATACTCGCCGCTGCAAAATCAAATTTACCGATTGAACTTCTCGGTTATATTCCTGCGGTTGAAAATATGATTTCCGGGAAAGCCTATAGACCAGGGGACATAATTAGAAGTTATTCAGGAAAAACAATTGATGTTAAAGATACAGATGCTGAGGGAAGAATTGTTTTAGCAGATGCTTTGACTTACGCGTGCGAAGCAAAACCGGAACAAATTATTGATTTCGCCACATTAACTGGCGCAGTAGCTGTAGCGTTGGGAGTTTACAGAGCAGGTGTGTTTACAAATGTTCAGGAACTTTCTGATAAATTGATTGATTCAGGCGAGAAAACATATGAACTGCTTTGGCAGCTTCCTTTCGGGAAAGAGTATGAGAAATTAATCAAAAGCGATCTTGCGGACGTTAGTAATCTTGGTCCAAGATGGGGGGGTGCAATAACTGCTGGAAAATTTCTTGAACACTTTGTTGATAAAAAAATTCCATGGGTTCATATCGATTTAGCAGGCCCGGCATTAAGCCATGATTTAAATAGTTACTCAAAGAAATATAACACCGGTTTTGGAGTCAGATTGATGTATGATTATCTGAAGAATTTTTAATATTTATAATTCCTTCGGATGAAGTATTCCGTCTTTCATCTCGTAAATTTTATCCGCTAATTTCAGCAGATCAAGATTGTGGGTTACAATGAGCAGAGTAATATTGAACTTTTCTTTTAACTCCAATAAAAGCGAATTAATTACCGCGCTGTTTTCAGAATCTAAATTTCCGGTAGGCTCATCGGCAAAAATGATTTCGGGATAATTTGCTATTGCTCTAGCAACTGCAACACGCTGCTGTTCGCCACCGGATAGCTGAGCAGGTTTGTGACTTGCACGATCCGATAATCCAACCAAATCCAAAATTTTTCTTGCATCTTTCTTTGCAGCGGGTAATGATATACCTTTCAAGATCATCGGGATTGCAACATTTTCTTCCGCCGTAAACTCCCCAAGAAGTTGGTGAAATTGGAATACAAAACCTATGTGCTTATTTCTAAATTCCGAAATCGATTTATCCTTTTTATCAAAAATGTTCTCACCCAGAATTTCTACATTTCCTTTATCAGGCATATCTAATCCGCTTAAAATGTGCAGCAACGTGCTTTTACCAGAACCGGATTTCCCTGCGATCATCGTCACTTTGTTTTTCTCAAGTTCAAAATCAATTCCCTTTAGAATTTTTAGCTCAACGCCTTCAGTTGTGAAGAAGGATTTGTGAATATTTTCCGATTTAAGAATTATCATTCTATTCCCATTTAATTGATTCAATAATACTCTGCGAAGCAGCTTTTTTAGCCGGATAAATCGAAGCAAGAGAAGTAAGCAAAAATGCTATAACTGAAATATAGACCACATCACTGGTGAGCACTTTAATCGGCATCGCATCAATGATAAACTTTTGTGGATCAAGAGGGTAAAAATTAAATTCAATTTGCAGGTAACAAACTAGTAATCCGATAACTGTTCCGGTTAAAGTTCCTACGATTGCGATCAAAATTCCTTCGATGAAAAATATCTTTTTGATTTGATATTGAGTTGCACCAAGAGTTTGGAGTACCGCAATATCTTTTTTCTTCTCTATAACGCTCATTGAAAGTGATGACAGAATATTGAAAGTGGAAACCGCGATAATCAACCCAAGCAAGAAATATGCTGCCCATTTTTCAATCTGCATTACATCATATAAATTTCGATGAAGATCATACCAAGTGTTGATTGTGATTCTACCACTATTTTGAAAACTGCTTTCGATAATTTTTTTGAAATTCTCGGATTGATTTATATCATTAAGCCAAAATTCCATGCCTGAAATTCTTCCCGGCGAAGCAAATACTTCTTGTGCCGAAGTCAGTGAAGTGAATGAAGAATTATAATCATAATCTTTATTGTTTGATTGAAATATACCTTTTACCACAAATGGTTTTATTTCGGGTATCGGATTGATTCCGGTGAGCGCTTTTTCGACTTTTTTAAATGAAGTAACGAGCACCGTATCACCAATAAACTTGCGTAGTTTTATCGCCATTTGTGAACCGAGAATAATTTGATTCTTTGCAGTAAACTGAGCATCACCAGCAACTAAAATTTTAGCCAAAGCACTGTACTCACGTTCTGCCTCATTTCCAATTCCCTTCAAGTTAATAATCTCATACGAACGATCAGTAACGAGAATTGCTTTGCCATCAATAAATTTTGAAGAATATTTAATTTCAATATGAGAGTTATTTAATTCTTTTTCCGGAATTATAAAATTCTGATTTTTTGATTCCTCGTATCTTACTTGTACATGCGGATCAAATCCCTGAAGCATTTCGTGAACAATTTCGCCAAACCCGTTGAAGACCGAAATTACAATTATCAATGCAGCAACACCAATAGAGACTCCCAGAGTAGAAACAGCTGAAATTATCGAAATAAAACTTGATCTGTTTTTTGAGCGCACATATTTTTTAGCTACAAAAAATTCAAACATCAATTGAACCTTAATGATTTTATTATGTTGATTTTCGAGGCAATTATTGATGGTACAACAGCACTTGCAAGAGAAAGAATTACAGCAATGATAGATACAAAAGTGTTCAAAAATAAATTTAGCTCGATAGGCACTTGGGTGAGAAAATATATTTCTCCCGGGAGTTTAATCAAACCATATTCATTCTGAATTAATGTAAGAGTAAGTGCAATTAAATTTCCAATAATAATTCCCAGTAGAGAAATCACAAAACCTTGAAACATGAAAATTTTTCTTATCGATTTTTTTGTAGCACCTAATGTTTTTAAAGTCCCTATTTCTTTTATCCTCTCCATTACTACCATCAGCATCGATCCAATTACATTGAATGCCGCTACTAAAATTATCAATCCTAGTACAATTGGTACGGGTTTTTTCTGCAGTTCGAGCCAGGTAAAAATATTTTGGTAAACTTGGAATACAGTTCTTACATAGTAAGGATATTGGAGACCATCTCTGAGATTATCCGCGAACAATTCAATTTTTGAGATATCGGTCAATCTAATATCATAACCCGATATCTTGTTTTCTGCGTAAAATAATTTTTGAGAATAATTCAAATCAACATAAATAACTTGATCGTCATATTCGTACATACCAGATTCATAAATTCCATCGACAATCAATTGATCAACAACAGGGGGAGATGAAAAGTCTGAAAATGCATTCTTTTTCAAGCCGAAAATTATCACACTATCTCCCAGCTTAATCCCAAGTTTATCTGCTAGTTTAACTCCGATATAGATTTTATTCACATCATCTGATGAATTTTTGCTCGTCGTTAACATACCTTTAAGCAGTGATTCTGGATTTTTCTTACCGATTAAAATAACACCTTCCGACCTGCTCTGGCTTCTAATAATAATATTTCGGGAAAGAAAAGGTGTGACAGATTTTAATACTTGATCTTCTGCAAATTTCGAAAGTGAAGAATCTTCTGAGTCGATATCCCTTCCATCGAATGAAGTAATTTTTATATGATCATTGAAATTGATTATTTTATTCTCGATGCTTTTTTCGAAGCCACTTAATATGGAGAGAGCAGAAATTAATATTGCCACACCAAGTGCGATTCCGCAGATAGCTATAATAGAAAGTAACGAAAAGAAAGATTTCTTATTAGATAGGATAAATTTTTTTGCTATGTAAGATTCTGGTTTCATTAAAAACGAATATTTTTCAATTGAAAACTACTATAAAAAAAGAAGATATGGAATTGACTTTAGCGGATGAATATAATAATTTAGTCAGTCTTATTTGAAAGTTATTTGAAAAAATTGAAATACCGGGGCGTAGCGTAGTCCGGTTAGCGCGCCTGCTTTGGGAGCAGGAGGTCGCAGGTTCAAATCCTGCCGCCCCGACAGGGTTCTCATATTATTGAATTGTTGACTGGGTAAGAAGCAAATTTTTAATTAGCTGCGCCCGTAGCTCAATTGGATAGAGCAACAGCCTTCTAAGCTGTAGGTTAGTGGTTCGAGTCCACTCTGGCGTACATTGTTAAATCCTAATTGCTAATTTCTAAATCCTAAATTTGCTGTTAGAATTTAGTGCTTAGAATTTAGAATTTGTTCTATACGGTGGGTGTAGCTCAGTTGGTTAGAGCGTCTGGTTGTGGCCCAGAAGGTCATGGGTTCAAATCCCATCACTCACCCAAGCAAAGTATAAAGCAGCATTAAAAGTTTTCTTTTTCTTTATACTTTTTACTTGATTAGGCCCCATCGTCTAATGGTTAGGACCTCGCCCTTTCACGGCTGTAATAGGGGTTCGAATCCCCTTGGGGTCACAAAATCAGAGCGGAAACTATCCGCTCTTTTTTATAGATTTTTGAATCGTTCTTCTATTTTTTCCCCAAGTAAAAATTTTTAGAAAGTTCATTGTGTGTAACATTCAACTTTTTCCTTTACACTTTGGTCTTTATACTTGAAGTTAGGCCCCATCGTCTAATGGTTAGGACCTCGCCCTTTCACGGCGGTAATAGGGGTTCGAATCCCCTTGGGGTCACAAAAACCCTCCTTTGATTGAGGGTTTTTCTTTTTTAAATCTTATTCATATTTTCTCATCGTAAATATTTCAGAAAAAGAATGAAAAATCATACTGATTATCCAATCTCTTTAGCCGGTAAAAAAGAATACAAAACAGATCGTTCCAAAATTAAGGGGGGTTTTTTAGGTAGACGATTATTTTATCCCCGCTTAATAAAAGTAGTTTATGAATCCAACCAAATGACGAAAAAAAAATTGTACAACAGATATAATTGGGTAGCATCTTCTTTAGCCACTATTAGAGCAATGGAGAAAGCAGGAATTGACATACATGCCGAGGGTTTAGATAATATAGAGAAATTTGACGGACCTGCAGTTTTTGTTGGGAACCATATGAGCACTCTTGAAACAGTTGCTTTACCAACTTTTATTCAGCCTATTAAATCGGTTGTTTATGTGATAAAAGAAGAGTTAACAAGATATCCCTTATTTGGACCTGTTGCTGCAGCGAGACATCCAATACTCGTTGGTAGA
>JAGFIY010000040.1 GCA_024103215.1 Melioribacteraceae bacterium
TTCCTCAAGAGCCTTCTCATTTTGACCGTAAACCATATTTAAGTTCCACTCTTTAGCAAGTTTATCGCGGTACACTATCATTTCCGGTATCTTAAATGCCGTATCAATATGAACGAGCGGGAAAGGGACATGTCCGAAAAATGCTTTCCGTGCCAGCCAGAGGAGAACCGTGCTGTCCTTTCCTATTGACCACAGCATACACATGTTTTTAAAGTTTGCATAGGCTTCTCGAAAAATATGAACGCTTTTATTTTCAAGCTGCTGCAGGTGATCCATTATAATTTTATCCTTCCGTTTAGATTATCTAAAATTGTGTCTGCTGCATCATCTGTTGATAAAGAAGTTGTGTCTATTTCTAAGTCCGGATTTTCCGGTAAATCATACTTAACCGTGACACCAGGGAAATTAGGCAAATTTTCTTGTCTTGCTTTTTTATAAATTCCTTTATCATCTCTTGCTTCACAAACTTCGACCGGAGTGGAAATGTGAACTTCGTAATAACCGTCGACAAGTTTTCTTACAAATTCTCTAGATTCTTTATAAGGAGAAAGAAAAGACGCTACAACAAAAACTCCCTGTTCTTCCAATTTTTTAGCGAGTAAACCGACACGTTTGATATGTTCATTAACCTCTTGACGTGAAAATCCGGTTTCCGGGAATAAATTTCTGATTGTATGACCATCGAGATGTTCAGCCTTTAATCCTTTCTTTTTGAGCAGTTCCGTTAGTCTTTCCCCAATTTCAGACTTTCCCGAGCGAGCAAGTCCGGTAATCCAAATTACCATAGGTTTTATTTCCACTCTACCAAACTTAATCGCACCCCAAGCTCTTTCGTGAAGAAAATAAATAAGCATTTTTATTACTACTTCTACAAGACCGATAGAAACTGCAAGTCCAATCTCGCCAATAAAAACGAATACCAGAACGGTGGTAGTTAAAGTTGCCCAAAACCGCCAGGATATTGTTTTAAGTATTGATCGAAGGTGTGTTTCTTTGTACAATTTTTATGTTGTTGGTTGAAAGTTAAAATTTACAGGAGATTATTTACTTGTTTAATTGTTTAATTGTCTAATTGTTTAATTGTTTAATTGTCTAATGGTTGTTCAGCAATTGGGCAATGTGACAGTTTTAAGTTCAGGAGATTGCTTCGTCACTTCGTTCCTCGCAATGACAGATACTATTGGTAAATAATTTTACAAGCTAATTTTGGTTTGAATGAGATCAATTACGTTTCTAACATTTTCGTTCAAATTAGATTCGTTATTATTTATTAAAATTAAATCCGGGTTAACCGGTTTTTCGTAGGGTGAATCGATTCCGGTGAAATTTTTTATCTCACCGAGTTCCGCTTTTTTGTACAATCCTTTGGGGTCACGTTCTCTGCACGTATCAATATCACAGTCGACATAAATCTCTAAAAACGAATCTTTTCCAACAATATTTTTTGCCTCCTCCCTGTCTTTTATGAAAGGAGAAATAAAAGAGGTAATGACGACTATGCCGGCATCAACAAACAGTTTTGCTACCTCGGAGATTCTTCTGATGTTTTCAGTTCGATCATCTTCGGTAAAAGATAAATCTTTATTGAGACCGTGGCGTATATTATCACCATCGAGCAGATATGTGCGAAACTTCTTTTTGAAGAGCTCTTCTTCAAGGAGTCCGGCAATTGTCGATTTTCCGCTGCCCGAAAGTCCCGTAAACCAAACACAAATTCCTTTATAACCCTGCTGTCCTTCTCTCATTACGCGGGTCACCGGGTGCGGATGCCATACTACTTGATTCATCATCCCTTATAAATTTTTTCCGTTACAATTCCGTTTTTAGCGAATGCGTTTCGAGTATCAAGAATGAGTTTTGCGTTCCTTTCAATAAATTTATAATCATAATCACTGTGATCGGTGCTCAGAACTACGAGATCATACTTTCTCAAATTCTCCTCAGTAAGTTCTATTGATTCCATATCGTACTTATATTTTCTTGTCGGAGGAAGTTTCGGAACATAAGGATCATTATAATCAACTTGACCTCCCTTTGTTCTGAAAATCTCGATGAGTTTAAGTGAGGGAGATTCGCGCATATCATCAATATCCTTTTTATATGCGGCACCAAGAATTAAAATCTTACTTCCTTTCAACGATTTTTCGAATTGATTGAGAGCTTCGGCAGCTCTTTCGACAACATAATAAGGTTGATAAGTATTTATTTCCCCGGCGAGTTCGATAAACTTTGTATTCAATTCAAACTCACGCGCTTTCCAAGTAAGATAAAACGGATCAATCGGGATACAGTGACCACCGAGTCCGGGTCCCGGATAGAACGGAGTAAAACCGAAAGGTTTAGTTTTAGCTGCTTCGATCACCTCCCAAACATCAATCTCCATTCGTTCAAAAACCATTTTAAGTTCATTAACGAGAGCGATATTGATCGAGCGGAAAATATTTTCAAGAAGCTTAGTCGCCTCCGCCACTCTAGTTGAACTTACCGGAACCGTTTTAACGATCACTTGATCGTAGAGTGAGACCGCAGCCGCGAGGCAGTTAGGAGTTACACCGCCAACCACTTTTGGGATTGTAGAAGTATTATACTCGGGATTATTTGGATCCTCGCGTTCGGGAGAGAAGGCAAGATAAAAATCCTCACCCACTTTGAATTTCTCCGCTTTATTATCACCTTCAATTTTGAAAGGATCAGGCTTGCCATTTTTAACATTTTCTTGAATTAGAGGAGCATTCTCAAAAAGCGGAAGAAGAAGTTCATC
>JAGFIY010000074.1 GCA_024103215.1 Melioribacteraceae bacterium
ATGGTCATACAATCAGAAATTTATTTCCGGAAACCGGGTTTTCACGTCAAGAGGTTAATGAACATATCAAACGTGTCGGTTTACTTGCTAAAAAATTGGAAGAACAGGGAGTTTTTGTTGTAGCGTCTTTTCTTTCTCCTTATAAAGAATCAAGAGAATTTGTAAGAAAACTTGTCGACGGTTATTACGAAGTTCACATTTCCACTCCGGTCGAAGTTTGCGAAGCAAGAGACGATAAAGGAATCTATAAAAAAGCGAGACAAGAAAATTTGCCTAATATCCATGGCGTAACGGTTAAGTATGATTTACCGGAAAAACCGGACTTAGAAATAGATACGACATCTTTATCAACAGATGATGCAGCAGACAAAATTTTTGTTAATCTAGATGGAAGGATAAAATTATAATGGATCACCTGCAGCAGCTTGAAAATAAAAGCGTTCATATTTTTCGTGAAGCCTATGCAAACTTTAAAAACATGTGTATGCTGTGGTCGATAGGAAAAGACAGCACGGTTCTCCTCTGGCTGGCACGGAAAGCATTTTTCGGACATGTACCTTTCCCGCTCGTTCATATTGATACGGCATTTAAGATACCGGAAATGATAGTGTACCGCGATAAACTTGCTAAAGAGTGGAACTTAAATATGGTTTACGGTCAAAATGAGAAGGCTCTTGAGGAAAAACAGACATATCCCGACGGTGCAATAGATCGGATCGCTTGCTGTAAAGCATTAAAAACCGACGCACTAAGAAATACGCTTAGCGGTAAATGGAAACGGTATAGACTAAATCACAATAGCGGAAAGTATGAAGTGGATAAAAATACCGAACCTTATACCGGCGTTATTGTTGGGGCAAGAGCCGATGAGGAAGGGAGTCGCTCAAAGGAGCGTTATTTTTCTCCGAGAGATGAGGAATCGATTTGGGATGTAGGGGATCAGCCCCCGGAATTTTGGAATCAATTCAAAACTGATTTTGCCCCGGGCACTCATCTTCGTATTCATCCTCTTTTGGATTGGACCGAACTAAACATCTGGGAATATATCGAAAGGGAGAACATTCCAACCGTTTCACTTTATTACGATCAAGGAGACGGCAAGCGTTATAGATCACTCGGCTGCTATCCATGCACATTCCCTATAGAATCAAAATCTAAGAATGTAAAAGAGATTATTGAAGAATTAAGAAGCGGAAAATTAAAAAATATTGCGGAAAGATCGGGAAGAGCCCAAGATAAAGATGACGGAGGCGGATTGGAAACTCTCCGCCGCGGCGGATATATGTAGTGTTTAAAGCCAAGGAGCTAGTAGTAAGAATTAAGAAACCGGAAGTAAAAAGAAAACAATGAAACAATTTCATTAACCAAATAACTCAATAACACAATAACCAAGTAACACAATAACTAAATAACGCAATCCTTCGCAGCTTTACCGAAGGAGGAAACTTTGCATTCTCTGCGTAAACCAAATAAAGAACACAGAATTCAGAACAAAACAATTAGACAATATGACAATTAAACAATTAAACAACTCCTTCAACCTGTAACTTGCAACCTTCAACCTGAAACCTGAGGTCTAAAATGTCAAAAAACTATTACATAAACGAACACGCAGTAGTCGATGAAAACGTATCAATCGGCGAGGGCACAAAAATTTGGCACTTTTCTCACGTACAGAAAGGAGCAAAAATCGGATCGTATTGTGTATTGGGACAAAATGTAAATGTAGGAAACAATGTTTCTATCGGCGATTATTGTAAAATCCAGAATAATGTATCCGTCTATGAAGGGGTTACTCTAGAAGATTACGTTTTCTGCGGACCCTCTATGGTGTTCACAAATATTCTCGATCCAAAATGCAAATATCCGCAGGTCGGGGCTCAATATTACGTTAAAACTCTTGTTAAAGAAGGCGCTTCAATCGGTGCGAATGCTACAATAGTTTGTGGAAATACACTTGGTAAACACTGTATGATAGGTGCCGGCAGCGTTGTTACAAAAGATGTTCCCGATTATGCTTTGATGGTAGGTGTACCTGCTAAACAGATCGGCTGGGTCTCCGAAGCAGGCAAAAGATTACAATTCGATGAAAACGGAATAGCCCGCTGCGAAAAATCAAACATAACTTATCAACTTAAAAATAACCAAGTATTTGAAGTAGAAGATAAGAATTAAGACTATGATATCATTACGGGGAGTCCCCATTTTTGGGGACGACGAAGCAATCTCCTAAACTTAAAACTTAAAACTGTCACATTGCTCAATTGCCAAATTGCCGAACAACAATTAAACAATGTGACAATTAGACAATGAAACAATTTCATTGCCTCAATAACTAAATAACACAATAACCAAATAACTCAATAACAAATAACCAAATAACCAACATCAACTTTTATCTTGATACCACGCCGAATTTACCAGCCTTTGGCTTCGGCGGACAGGCCCGTCTTCGCTAAAGAACATGCTTCGACGGACACGCGACTAGGCAGGCTCAATTACCAAATTGCTGAACAACCATTAGACAATTATTTATCTCGGCGAAGTTGTATTTTAACGAAGACGGAAACGATGCAATAATAGATTTACTTTAACCTTGAGTCCAGATAATAAATTCCCGATATTTAATTACTTATAATGGAAAAAATATTGTCAATTAACATAAAATGAGACTTAAAAAAGAGTATATCGATTATATTAAAAAAAGTGTAATTGATCTATTCGGGAAGGATGCGAAAGTGTACCTTTTTGGCTCTCGAATTGATGAAAGTAGGAAAGGCGGAGATATTGACATCTACGTCGAAACAAATTTAAAGAAAAATATTTTTGAC
>JAGFIY010000086.1:0-25000 GCA_024103215.1 Melioribacteraceae bacterium
GTTCGGAAGCCGATGGTCCAATATGGCAGTTCTCTACTGCCCCAAGGGGAAGCGTGCAGGATGGTTATATTATGATTAAATACGCAATTGAAACTGAACTGCCCAGTTTTGTTAATATTCTTTTTCAGGTACTTGATCTTAACGGTCAAGGCGTCGATAACCTAACTACAGCAGATTTCAGATTACTCGAAAATGATCTTGAGATTCCCCTTAGTGAATCAAATATGAAGATTCGCAAACGCGATGAGAATCCTTATACACTTAAAACGGTTTTAATGCTTGATAACAGCACTAGTTTGGAGGGACAGATTGACTCGATTAGAAATGCCGCAAGCGTTTTCATTGATAATATACTAGATAAACAACAAGTTGCTATTTATGAATTTTCCGCAAACACACGCGAATTGACAAATGGTTTTACTTCAAATAAAGCAGAACTTCAGAGCGCATTGAGTAAGTACGATCTTGGGGCACCGTCCACTAATCTTTTCGGCGCTGTTATCGACGGAACTGAAGTAATGGAAGATGTTATTACCGTCGAAGAAATCACTCAAAGCATCCTTGTTGTATTTACTGACGGAAGAGATACGCAAGGTAGATATACTCTAAACGATGCTTTAGAAGCAGTAGCGGGAAGAAGAGTATATACAGTTGGACTCGGACCGGAAATCAGTCCGGATACTCTCGAAGCAATAGGCAACGCAGGTTTCTTTCCTGTTAATAATGTGTACGATCTTCAAGACAAATTTGAAATAATTGTCGAAGAAATTGATAGATACGCAAACAGTTTTTATTGGCTTAACTATTCCAGTCCGAAACAAGGGAACAACAATCATAACCTTAAACTTTATATAAAAGATAATCCGTTTCCATCATTTATCGAGGGGACTTTTAACAGTAAAGATTTTTATCATCCCGACAGAAAGGGAATTTATGTTAACGCCTCACCTGATAATCCGATGGGAATCAGTGAAACGGAAATTACAAGCGGACAGACAAAAGAGTTTACGGTTGTAACTTATCTTGCTGATCTGCCGCCGGTTTATGAATGGGAGGATATTTCGGTAATTTTCGGAAATATTGAAATTGAGCGTTTTCAAAACGATGACAGCCGTGCAAGGATTAGAGCAATAGGTGCTTCGGGGCAAACTGCAGCCGTAAAAGTAACGGATACAAATAATGATTTAGCGACAGTTTTTACGATTCACATAAAATAATTATGTCTGTAACAAGAAATGAAATTGAATATATAGCGGAATTAGCAAGACTTAAATTTTCGGATGATGAACTCGAATCTCTAACGTTGGATATGAACCGAATTTTGGATTACATGGATAAATTGAACGAGCTTGATACCGAAAATGTTGAACCGCTTTCGCACCCGCTGGAACTTGAGAACGTGTTCAGGGAAGACAAAATTGGTAAATCAATTTCAGCGGAAGATGCACTGAAAAATTCATTTTCAAGATCAGATAAATATTTTACTGTTCCAAAGGTGATTAAGGTAAATTCAAAATAGATATGATCATTGGAATTATTCCCGCTCGTTTTGCTTCTACAAGGTTGATGGGAAAACCACTTGCTAATATCGGCGGCAAACCGATGATAAGGCACACTTACGAACGTGCAATGAAATCAAAATTGCTCCACGAAGTTGTAATTGCTGTCGATGATTCGAAAGTTTACGATGTAGTAAAAGGTTTCGGTGCAAAAGTAGAAATGACACCGGCTGATATACCTACCGGCTCTGATAGAATTGCTTTTGTTGCAGAAAAATTGAAAGGCGCTGAAATAATAGTAAATATACAAGGCGATGAACCTTTTATTCATCCACGTATGATTGATGAAGCAATTGAGCCGCTTCTTTTCGATAAAAGTGTAGAAGTATCTACGCTCGCAAAAAAAATTACAACAGTTGATGAATTACGTTCGAAATCCGTCCCCAAAGTTGTGTTCGATTATAACAACTACGCACTTTATTTCTCGCGATCCCCGATTCCTTTTGTTAGAGATGCAAAAAACGATCTTGAAAGAATTGCGATGACAGATATTTTTAAACATATCGGGCTATATGTTTTTAGAAGAGATGCTCTTTTTAAGTTCACATCGTTTGCCCCTACAGATCTCGAAAGAATTGAAAAACTTGAACAGCTTCGTATGTTAGAAAATGATATGAAAATAAAGATAGTTACAACAGAATATGATAGTTTTTCTGTTGATACTCAAAAAGATCTTGATACTGCAAGAAGATATTACACAAAATATTATTCTAAGAATAAATGAAAATACCAAGAAAGTTAGATCTCGCTCATCTGCCTACTCCGCTTCAAAAAGTAAATTTTAGAAATACCTCGTTCTATATCAAACGGGATGACTTGACCGGACTTGAAATGAGCGGAAACAAAATCCGTAAACTCGAATTTTTGATGAAAGATGCTTTACGATACGGAGCCGACACTATTTTCACGACCGGAGGAGAGCAGTCAAATCACAGCCGGGCTACACTTATTGCTGCTTCTAAATTGGGGTTAAAATCAAGACTTTATCTCTGGGGAAAGGACAAAGCGAATCCCGAAGGAAATTTATTTCTCGACAAACTTTTAAAACCGGAAATAAAATTTGTGAGGAAAAAAGAATTCTTGAATATATCCCGAATCATGAAAGAAGATAAAAATCAATTGGAAAAAAGAGGTCGAAAAGTTTATATAATTCCTGAAGGCGGTTCATCTAAATTAGGAATTTGGGGGTATATCGATTTTTATAACGAACTTGAATCACAATTAAATTTAAAAAAAATCAGCGGGATAGTATCAGCTGCAGGAAGCGGAGGAACTGCCGCCGGATTAATGATTGGGTCAGCATTAAAAAATGTTGAGCACGATATTTATGTGGTAAACGTTTTGTACGAAAAAAAAATAATAACAGAAAGAATTCTAAATCTTGCTGAGGAATGTATTAGGAAATACCGATTACCGGTCAAGCTTAACAGTCATCGTTTAAAAGTTATATCCGGTTATCAAGGAAAGGGATACAAATTTTCAACTAAGGAAAGCATAGCGCTTTCAAAAGATTTTTTTAGAAAAAACACAATCCTTTTTGATCCTGTTTACACCGGGAAAGCTTTTCATGCATATTATGAAAACTTTCTCGAAGGGAAAGCTAGAACAAACATTATGTTCCTACACACCGGCGGACTTTTCGGAGTCTTTGCTAAACGGAAAGATTATTATTAATTTTTAGTAAAAGTTTGAGGTAAATGTGGATAAAAAAATTCGTGTTCTTATTGCAAAAGCAGGTCTCGATGGTCACGACAGAGGGGCTAAAGTTGTTGCGGCAGCTCTTCGCGATGCAGGTATGGAAGTGATTTATACCGGATTAAGGCAGACCGCCAACATGATTGTAGAAGCTGCAATTCAAGAAGATGTTGATGCGATAGGAATCAGTCTGCTTTCGGGTGCTCATATGACTATTTTTCCCGATGTGCTGGAGAAGATGAAAGAAAAAGGTGTTGAGGATATACTCCTTTTCGGAGGCGGGATCGTGCCGGATGAGGACATCAAGAAACTTAAAGAAATGGGAGTCGGGGAAATTTTCACTCCCGGAGCTTCAACGGTTCATATTGTGGAATATCTTAAAAAATGGGTATCGGGAAAAAATAAACAATTATAGCAATTGTTTGTTTTGAACACTCTTAAACTTGGTATTCCGGTCTTCATATTATACTTCCGTTTAGAATTCCTATTAGCTATTTTATAAGTCTAATTATTATAATAATCGGTCACAGAGTTGGTTGAGCAGAAAAATAGATTGATTTTTCTAGATCTTTTGCGTGCTTTTGCCGTCCTTATGATGGTACAGGGGCATACTGTGGATACATTATTGTCCGACGATTATAGAACAACAGATTCATTTTTTTTTCTGTTTTGGAGCGGAATGCGAGGATACACCGCCCCGATATTTATGTTCACTTCCGGGGCTGTTTTTACATACCTCTTTTATTTAAAAGGACTTCCGTTTAAGATAAATCCAAGAGTTAAAAAAGGTTTCAAACGTTTTTTGCTGCTCGTGTTTATCGGTTATCTGCTAAGGTATCCAACTGCAACAATTTTCGATTTTTCAAGTGTTACAGAAAAGGGCTGGATAATATTTTTTAGTGTTGATGCACTTCACTTAATCGGCTGGGGATTATTATTTATAATCTTATTTTCTTTTTTAGGCGAAAAGTTAAAAATGAACAAATATCTTTTGTATTCACTTTTAGCGGCAGCGTTTTTAATATTCACTCCTTATCTGACTACATTTAACTGGAAAGAAATTCTTCCACTTCCGCTCGCTGCATATTTTTATAAAGACACGGGTTCTTTATTTCCATTTTTCCCATGGCTTGGATATATGTTCGGCGGAGCCGTCTTTGGTTATTATATTTCAAAAAATAAAAATTCGTTTAAGAGCTTTAGATTCAGCAGCTCGCTTATGATTTTAGGTGGTTCTTTATTCATCTTTGCAATGATTATGCAGTATTATTTACTTGAAGCATTGGAAGGAAATTCTTGGATTTTTATTTCCGCTGTTGATCTGGAGAGAATTGGTGTGGTAATATTTATTGCCGGCGTAATTTCATATATTGCACTAAAACTTAAAACTATACCGGAAATAATCTTTTTAGTTGGAAGATATACATTATTAATATATGCTTTGCATTTGGTGATACTTTACGGAAGTGCATGGTCGATAGGGATGATAAATTATTTCCGCCACGAGTTTTCACTCGGTATAACATTGCTTTCGGTTCTGATAATGTATTCTTTGATGCTCGGTTTGGTGCTCGGGGTTGAAAAATTAAAACGAAAAAATTTTTTCGAAAAGATTAATCAATACAAAATAAGTTTTTTTAGATCGGATGCTTAATGCGAAAATCAGAATATACATCTCCGGTGGCTGATCCGAATGAAGCAAAGATTGAAAACTCGCTTCGCCCGGTTTCATTTGCTGATTTTACGGGACAAAAACGAATCATCGATAATTTAAGAGTTTTCATCGTTGCGGCAAAAAAAAGAGGCGAAGGGTTGGATCATGTGCTTTTAACAGGGCCGCCGGGTTTGGGCAAAACTACCCTTGCTCACATCATTGCAAATGAGATGGGAGTAAATCTTAAACTTACTTCGGGACCAGTTCTTGAAAAACCTGGAGATCTTGCCGGAATACTTACTAATCTCGAAGAAAAATCAGTGCTTTTCATAGATGAGATTCATAGACTTAGTCCTGTTGTTGAAGAATATCTTTATTCCGCGATGGAAGATTACACTATAGATATTATGATTGACAGCGGACCAAATGCGCGATCAGTTCAGATAAAACTTCCCAAATATACTTTGGTAGGCGCAACTACTAGAGCGGGATTATTGACCGCCCCGCTTCGTGATAGGTTCGGAATTAAATCACGACTTGATTATTACGAGGCTAATCTCCTTTCTAAAATTGTTAGGAGATCATCTTCTATTTTAAATATTCCAATTGATGATGATGCCGCTAACGAACTCGCAAAACGTTCTCGAGGAACTCCAAGAATTGCTAATCGTCTGCTTAGACGAACACGTGATTTCGCAGATTTTGATGATAAGGATATTATCGATATCTCAATCGCAAAAAAAGCCTTAGAAGCACTTGAAGTTGATGAGTTCGGCCTGGATGAGATGGATAAAGATATAATATTAAATATTATCGAAAAATTTAACGGTGGTCCTGTTGGA
This sequence comes from Melioribacteraceae bacterium, assembly GCA_024103215.1. Taxonomy (GTDB): domain Bacteria; phylum Bacteroidota; class Ignavibacteria; order Ignavibacteriales; family Melioribacteraceae; genus JAGFIY01. The sequence continues at coordinate 5,751 of JAGFIY010000086.1, forward strand.
TTAAATACTCTTGCAGTTGCTGTTAACGAAGATCCCGGCACCCTTGAAGAAGTATATGAACCTTTCTTGATTCAGCAAGGTTTTATTAAAAGAACTCCAAGAGGAAGGGAAGCAACAGATTTGGCATACGCACGTTTCAATAAACCAAGAAAAAATAATTTGGGACAAGATTCACTCTTTAACAATAATCATTGATGATGATAAAATTAAACGATTTCATAATCGGCGGAAATAATCCCTTTGTGTTGATAGCTGGTCCGTGTGTTATTGAAAATGAAGAAATTACTATGCTCACTGCCGAACGATTAAAAGAAGTTACCGAAAAACTATCCATACCTTTTATCTTTAAGTCGAGTTTCAAAAAGGCAAACAGAACCAGCTTCAATTCCTTTATCGGATTGAAAAAGGAAGAAGCATTTGAAATTTTACACAAAGTCAAAGATGTGCTCAAAGTACCAATTATTACAGATATTCATAACGAGGCTGATGCTGAAGCAGCTGCTGAGGTTGCAGATGTTTTACAAATACCTGCGTTTCTGTGCAGACAAACAGAGTTACTTATTGCTGCGGGCAAGACTGGAAAAATAATCAACATAAAAAAGGGTCAGTTCCTAGCCCCGTGGGATATGAGATATGCGGCGGATAAAGTTAAGGTTTCCGGTAATGAGAAAATTTTATTAACTGAAAGAGGGACAACCTTCGGCTACGGAAACTTAGTGGTTGATATGCGTTCGCTGATCGTGATGCGTGAATTAGGATATCCTGTTGTTATGGATGCAACACATTCAGTTCAAATGCCGGGTCAAGGAGCTAAAACCGGCGGCGAACCTAAATTTATTGAACCGCTTGCGAGAGCTGCTGCTGCAATCGGAATTGACGGATTGTTTATGGAAGTACATCCAGATCCCGAAAGTGCTTTAAGCGATTCCGGAAGTCAGTTAAAGCTGGAAAATGTCGAGGAAATACTTTCCCGGTTGAAAAAAATTGATGAACTGGCAAAAGAATATGCACGGGAAAATTGATCTTTCTGAAATAAAATTAATAATCCTTGATCTGCAGGGGACATTAATTAGTGAAGATGAAATTACTGATCTAAATAAACTTGATTTAAGAATTCTTGAATTGAATGAATTTGCAAAGGTTTGTTCGCTAAAGGGAATCAAAGTTATTATATTAAGCGGCATTAACAATAATAAAGTAATTAAAAGAATTGAAGAAAAATCCCATGTGGATTTAATTCACTCTTCGATAAACAAAGTGGATAAAGCGAATAAAATTGCCGCACAATACAATTTGGAATTTGATTCAATAATGTTCATCGGAAATGATTTGTTGGATATTCCGTTGTTGAAATTGGCTGGAGTGGGAGCTGCTCCTAAAACTGCACGTCGAGAAGTAAAAAGGATAGTGGATTATGTTTTACCTGATGATATTTTGACATTTCTCACTGAAAAACTTAACCATTCGTAATTGAAAAAATCGGAGGAGATTTTTGTCTGAGGAACAAATTATTGCAGTCGGAAAAAGAGTAATTGAAGTTGAAGCAAAATCAGTTCAAGATCTATCTGAAAAAATTGATGCCTCATTTGCTTCTGCCGTAAACGCGATAATAAGTGCAAAAGGAAGAGTGATAATTTCCGGTTTGGGTAAATCCGGAATAATTGCAAGGAAGATAGTCGCAACCCTTAACTCTACGGGAACTCCTTCTATATCGCTGCATCCAACAGATGCTCTGCATGGTGATCTTGGAATGGTTCGTAGCGATGATATAGTGATTCTGATTTCCAAAAGCGGAACAACCGAAGAACTTATAAATGTTGCGACGATGGTTAAACGGCTTGATGTATTAATCATCGGTATGATAGGAATGGAGAACAGTTCACTCGGGGAACTTTGTGATATTATTCTTAACATCCATGTTACAGAAGAAGCATGCCCTTATGATTTGGCGCCAACCTCATCAACAACTGCTATGCTTGCAATGGGAGATGCACTTGCAATTGCGCTGCTCGAAGAGAGAGGATTTACGGCGGAAGATTTTGCGGAACTCCATCCGGGAGGAAGTCTCGGTAAGAGGTTATCATTGAGGATATCGGAAATAATGTACAAGGATAAATCACTCCCTGTCGTAAATGAGAGTGCAAAAATAAACGAGATTATCTACGAAATTTCTTCTAAACGATTGGGTACAACCAGCGTTGTTGACAACAAAGGTGAGTTAGTCGGAATTATTACTGACGGAGATTTGCGCAGACTTCTTGAAAAAACACTAGATATAAAAAATATAGTTGCAAAAGATTTAATGTCAAAAAATCCAAAAACAATTTCGAAGGATATGCTTGCATCATTTGCGCTTCAGCAGATGGAAAATTATAACATCACCTCGCTCATAATTTCTCAGAATAAAAAACCGGTAGGGATTGTTCATCTTCACGATTTGGTTAAACTCGGTTTAAGAAGAAGATGAAACTAAAAGTGGTAATATTATTCTCATTTCTTTTCCTCCACTCATGCAGTGATGATAAAGTTAAACCCACTATAAACTTTGAGCTTAACGAAGATCGAATTCCGGTTCAGGAGAGCTGGAACTCGAGAATATTATTTACCGAAGAGGATAAAATTAAAGCGGTGTTGTTTGCAAATCATTTGGCAAAATATGAGGATGAACAAAAAACCTATCTTGATACTGTGAAAATAAATTTTTACGATGATGAAGGAATTCCATCGACCACACTGACATCAAAACGAGGTTTAGTCGATGATATCTCCAAAAATATGTTTGCAATCGACAGCGTGGTAGTTGTAAACAGCGACGGCGTAGTGCTAAGGACACAAGAACTAACTTGGAACAATTTTACCAAGAAAATAACCTCCAATAAATTTGTTAGAATTGAATCACCGAAAGAGATCATAGAAGGTTACGGATTCGAGAGCGATCAACACTTAAACAAATACGTAATTTATGATGTTACATATTCTGCTGAAATTGAGGAGAATCAGTGATTCGAACAATCTCAAAAATTGCTGTTCTAATCGTTTTTGCTTCATCATATATTTCTGCTCAGGAAAGAGTTACGATTGTTGGCGATAGTTTAGTTGGAGGAAAAATTGACGGTGAATCTATTCGTGAAGTTTTCGGAAATGTTGTTATAACTCAGGGCGATGTTACCGTCACTTGCAGAAAAGCCCTCCAATTTTTAAATCGTAATGAATTTGAGTTAACCGGAAACGTTGTTGCAACTCAGGACACGATAACTCTGTTTACCGAAAAGGGGAGATATTTCGGCGAATTTAAAATGGCGCGCAGTGATACCTCCATTATGATGTATGACGGAAATGTTGTACTCTCCGCAGATTTTGGAACTCACTTCTTCGATGAAAAAAAGTCGGTTTTCACCTCCGATGTGGAACTGTTTGATTCACTTAGCACATTAAAATCCGATGAACTGATTTACTATAACGATCTAGACAAGGCAGTTGCGACAGGAAATGTTATAATTGCGGACAGCAGCAGTGTGATTTATGCCGATAGTTTAATTCATATTCGAGAAAAAAATTACACAAAAGCGTTCGAGAATGTGAAGATCAAAAATCCCGAGAATAACACAGATATTTTCTGCGGAATGCTTGAGGATTTCGGTGACAGTAATTATACTAAAATCAGCATCAATCCGGTTATGATTAAAATTGATACTTCGAATAACGGAAGAATAGACTCGTTGTTGATTGCTGCAAATTTTATGGAGTCATTTGATGATGATAACCCGAGATTAAAAGCTACTGATTCAGTCGAAATCGTAAGAGGTGAATTTTCATCAATAAATGAACGAACGGTTTATTTTAGGGATAATGATGCAATATCGACTTATAAAAAAGAAAGTGAAAAAAAACAGCCTGTCATGTGGTTTGGAAACACCCAGCTGTTGGGTGATTCTGTCTACATAAAACTTATAGATAATCAATTAAACGAAATCGATATCTTTGAACACTCGATTATCATTTCAAAAAATGAAAATTTCGATTTCAGATATGATCAAATATCCGGAGATACCCTAAAATTATTTTTTAAAGAAAGCAAGCTAGATTTTGCTGAAGTATTCGGTGGAGTCTTGAGCATATATTATATTTATGATGAAAATGCTACGGAAGGCTTGATTAAAGCGACTTCAAAAAATGCAAAAATTATTTTTAATGATAATAAGGTTAATAAAGTTAATTTATACGTTGAGCCTGATAGTGAATATCACCCGGAGAAACTTGTAAGAGGAAGTGAAAAAGAATTTACGCTGCCAAGTTTTATGTTGTTTGAAAATCGTCCGAATAAAGAATCGATATTAAAAAGAAGATGAACAAAAAAAATGCAAAACAAAATTTAAGCAGTAAAGATCTCGTAAAGATTTACAAGAAAAGAACTGTCGTTGATAAAGTGTCTATTAACGTTACGCAAGGAGAGGTTGTCGGACTGTTGGGTCCAAACGGAGCCGGAAAGACGACTACGTTTTATATGATTGTTGGAATGATTAAACCTAATGCAGGAAGGGTTTTCCTGGACGATAAAGAAATCACCTCAGAAGCAATGTATAAAAGGGCAAAGATGGGCATCGGTTATCTTCCGCAAGAAGCTTCGGTTTTTAGAAGATTGAGTGTCGAAGATAATATTATGGCAGTACTTCAGATGCTAAAAATTTCCAAGGCCGAACGAATCGAGAGAATGAACGCACTTCTTGAAGAGTTGAACATAACTCAGATCCGCAAAAGCTTAGGCTTTCAACTTAGCGGGGGCGAAAGAAGACGAACCGAAATTGCGCGGGCGCTTGCAATGAACCCTAAATTTATTCTTCTGGATGAACCTTTTGCGGGAGTTGATCCCATAGCTGTTGAGGATATTATGAACATTGTGGCTAACTTAAAACATAAAGGAATCGGCATCTTGATTACCGACCATAACGTTCACGAAACATTGAGTATAGTCGACAGGGCTTATATATTAATAAACGGAAAGATATTTAAAGACGGAACCGCTGAACTGCTTGCCGAAGATGAAGAAGTTAGAAAACTTTATCTCGGAGAAAAATTTAAACTGGACAGATATTAATTTTACTGGCATTAAAGCACTCATATATACCAGTATCCTGAATTTTTTACTTTATCTCGAACTAAATTCTTTCAATATTTTTTGAATTTCATCTTCGGAAATTCCTTCGCCGAAAGTTTTCGATTTTGAAGGAAGGGAAATATTATTTTTTTTCTGAAATGAAACAACAGGATTTCCTGCTCGTGCTCTAAGTCTGTCTTCAATCTGGCTTACAAAGTTACCGGTTCCATCAAATTTAGACTTGGATTCATATTTATCCAGCGAAGTCACAACCGATCCGCTGTTTACCGGGTTAACTTCAAAGGCAAGAGTTTTCACATTCATCAAATGAGAAGCAGTAACATTTTCGCTTATTATTGAGCCGCCCCACGTTCCCACACCAAGTGTCATCGAGGGAGCAAGAGCAGTAGTATAACCGACCGCTCCTAAAGAGCTAACCGAGTTCACAATTATTCTGAATGCCGGTTTTTCAAGAGCAAATTTCATGATGATTTCTTGGTCATTTGAATGAATAACCATTGTGTGACCTATGCCTCCGAATTCCAAAAGGTCAATACATTTATGGCAGCCTTCGAGCCAACCGTCAACAACGTAGAATGCGAGAACCGGAGAAAGTTTTTCGATTGATAATGGTTCATCTTTTCCGACACGATCGCAATCAGCTAAAAGAACTCTTGTTGAATCAGGCACTGAGAACCCGGCGTAATTAGCTATCCAAACTGCAGATTTGCCCACAATATCCGCATTTATTCTGTTGTTCTTTGTTACTGCTTTTGCAAGTTTTGCTTTCTCTTCTTCCGTTACAAAATATCCGCCTTGTCTTTTTACCTCTTCTCTAACTTTTTCTAGAATTGGTCTATCGACAATCATCGACTGTTCCGAGCTGCAAAGTGTTCCGTTATCGAAGGAAGTTCCTGATAAGATATCAGCTACGGCTTTTTGATAATTTGCAGTCCTTTCTATAAAAGCAGGTACATTTCCCGATCCAACGCCATAAGCCGGAGTTCCTGTGCTGTATGCAGCCTTTACCATGCCGGTGCTTCCAGTGGCGAGGATAACCGCTATGTTTGGATCTTTCATCAACGCATCCGTACCTTCAATTGATGGAATTGTCATGCACTGTATAAGACCTTTTGGAGCCCCGGCTTTTTCGGCAGCCTCACGCATTATATCGAGCGATTCTTTCGTGCAGTTTACTGCTTTGGGATGCGGACTTGCCACGATTCCGTTCCGGCACTTTAATGAAATCAGTGCTTTAAACATCGCAGTTGATGTAGGGTTTGTCGAAGGAATTAATGCAGCTACAACTCCCATCGGTTCAGCAATTTTTAAGAGTTTACCGTTTTTTTCAGATGCAATTACACCGACTGTTTTGAGGTCCTTTATCGATTCGTAAACATTTTTTGTTCCAAACTGGTTTTTGATAATTTTATCTTCAACTTTACCAAAGCCTGTCTCTTCGTGTGCCATTTTTGCTAATTTTTCGGACGCATTAAAACCGGCGTCCGCCATAGCTTTAATAATTTTATCAACTTGAGATTGGCTGAAATGTTTGAACTCTTTTTGCGCCTCTTTTGCGGCGGCTGTAAGTTCTCTTACCTGCTGAATTGATTGAAGATCGCGGTCAACGTTCATTTTTCTCCTCAGAACTTTTCAAAACAAAATATAGCTATAGTGAATCTAAACTTCAATTAGAGGATGGCTGAAAAATGATTTTGTATGTCAAAGGACCAATTATTTTGGATTTGGAGAAAAGCGAAATTATTTACACTAATTTAGATTAAAATATTTTACTGATCCAGTAATTGACGTAATTTTGAATAACCTGTTTTGCTTACCGGAAGTTTTTCACCAGTAGTTAGTGTCGCCTTATATGTCTCTTTTTCGAGCAGCTGAAGCTGCTTGATATTTGAAATACTTGAGATGTAACTTCTGTGTATTCTCACAAAATTTTGAGGATTAAGATGCTTCTCGAAAAATTTCATAGTCTTCTGTTTTAAAAATTTACCTTGACGACTTACAATTTGGACATAGTCGCTTTGTGCTTCAAGGTAAATAATATCGGAGACCGGAATAATTGAAATGTTCTGTTTGTCTTTCACAACAATTCGCTCCAAAAATTCTACGGTTTCATCCATGGCTTTATCAATTGCGGTTATCGTTTCAACCGCTTGTGAGTTTGACTTAATTTTTTCCAATGCTTTGTTCAATGCTTCATCGAACCTATCATAAGCAAACGGCTTAAGAAGATAATCTACTGCGTTTACTTCAAAAGCTTTGATTGCGTATTGATCATATGCTGTTGTAAAAATTACGAATGGAGGATCGTCTATCAATTCGAGCATCTCAAAACCTGTTATTTTCGGCATTTGAATATCAAGAAAAATTAAGTCCGGTTTTTGCTCGTTTATTACTTTTATTCCCTCAAAACCATTCTGGCATTCCGCAATTATTTCTAACTGAGGATGCTCGTGAATATAATTTTTGAGAATGTCCCTTGCCAAACGTTCATCGTCAATTACTACTACTTTAATTTTTTCCATCACTAACTCCGTTGGATAATGGAATATAAATTATTACCGTAAAAATACCATCTTTTTTGGATGTTGTAATTAAATTATCTTGATTGTACATCAATTGTAATCGTTTTGCAATGTTTTTCAAGCCGATACCCTCACCGCTTTTAGCAACTGCTTCAGGATCATAATTATTCTTTATTATAAGTTTCAAATAATCTCTTTCAATTAAAGCCTCGATCGAAATAATTACTTTTTCAATGCTTTCATAAACTCCGTGTTTAATGGCATTTTCAAATATCGGTTGAAGCAGCATACTTGGTATTTCTATATTCAGAAATTTTTCCTTCACGTTTTCAATGAATTCAAATTTATCCTCAAAACGAATTTTCTCTATATCAAGGTAGACTCGTGTGTTGTGTAATTCGTCCTTTAATTTTGTTAGTTGTTTCTCGTTTTTTGAGAGCGTACTTCTTAAAAAACTGCTCAGTTTAATTGTCATTTCCTGTGCTTTTTTCGGCTCTGAAATAGTTAATGAACTGATTGAATTTAAACTGTTAAAAATAAAATGCGGATTTATCTGGTATTTTAGTGTTTTTAATTCGGCTTCCTGCACTAAAGAACTTAGCTCGGTCTCTTTAACTAATTTTTCCCTAAAATTCGCGTAGTACATTAAAGTGTAGTTTAGAGCATTAATAATTGTATAAAAAAGAATTCCGATAAAGAACCGCCATATAAGAGAGGAGAACAAGAATTCTGAGTAAATAAGATCATCTTCAGTTATTCGCTGCAGAACATAATAACCACCTATTACCCAAATAGCCGATGAAACAATTGCTGCGGCAAGGTGATTACCTATTAGTCTAAAAGGTTTATTGTCCTCGAATGAAATATATTTTGTAATGTACCAAAAACTTAAACCGAGCAGTGAATAAAAAATATTATAAAAAATGCTGTCAGCTAAAGCCGGATATAATTCAATACCGATAATTAAATGCAGAGCACTGAAATGGATTGCAGAAACTAAAATCCAGAGAGCGAAATAAACAGCTATGTATTGTCTATTTTGAAAAATTGGATTCAACATAATCAACCGTTCTTTAAGTCGCCGCCGCCGAAAAGAACTAGACCTTTAATTTCCAACACTTTATCCGGGCTTGGGATTATTTGACTGTCTTTTCTTCGCTTATCGGAAAATCCTCCGAAAATTGAGGTTACTTTAATATTAACATTCCATTCTTTTGGTATATAAATATCGAAGCCGCCAAAAATTGCAATTAGATCCAAAGTCTGCACACCATCTTTTAGTTCGGCATAAATCAAATCCAAATCAACTCCACCCATAAAACATGTTATCTTTCCTCCTCGAAAATTTTTTGAATCTACCTTTACTTTTCGAGCGCTTAAAATTGCGGCAATATCGATCTCGTCTCTGCTTGTTTCTATTTCTTCGTCGAATTTCGTATCACTTTCATTTCGAGAGCTGCTTTTGCTGCTTTTTAAAATTATGAAGATTCCAAGAAGTACAAGCAAAATTGGCCAGAAATCTTCAATAAGACTTCCGAAATTGTATCCGAACAACCTGGCAGAAAGCCAGATTCCTCCAATCACCAAAAGCGTAAATCCTAGCGTACTATCTTTTGAATTTGCAAGAACAATGACTCCGACAACTATCATTATCACAGGCCAGGAAAACAGGTCAAAATATAGAAAATGGAGATTATCCATTATCATTAACGAGCCGAGGATAATAAATATAAGTCCAATCCAGATTCTTCCGTTTGAATTTTTCATTTCAGCCTCCGATTAATTTAGTTTTTAACTTCACCGCCGCCGAAGATCACCAAACCTTTAAAGACAAGTTTTGTTTTATCATCGACCGATATGTTTGGGTCTTTTCTTCTTTTGTCCGAAAACCCCCCGAATATTGCAAAGACATCTATTTCAACATTCCAGTCGCTAGGAACAATGAAAGTTGAACCACCGAAAATTGAAAGAACATCAATTACTTGCCTTCCTTCTGCGAGGTTGCTGTTTCGAAGATCAAGTTCTGAGCCTCCGAAAATGGAAGTCGATTTTCCGCCCATAAAATTACTGTTGTCAATATTTTTCTTATGACCGCCAAAAACAGCTAAATCGTCAAAAATTAATTTATCATCAGGAGTATCAGATGTTACAGTCTCGCTTTTATTTTTTTTGTAAATGATGTAAACTCCAATTAAAACCAGCAGCAACGGCCAGAATTCCGGGAAAAATCCAATTAAACCAATGATAATTAAAATAATACCGGTAGATTTACTATGGCTCGCGAAATAAGTTATGATTCCTATTAAAATTAATATCGACTGCCAACGGAATAAATATCTTCCGATTTCATACGGAAGCTCCAGTTCAAAATATCCGAAATTATCGAGTAGAAAAAGCGCCCCTATAATTATGAGAAATGAGCCGATAATTAATCTTGCAGTTGTTCCTCTATCGTTCGGCATAATTTCCTCCAATGTTTTTTATCTGTAACAAATATATTGTTGCTGCAAGAAGATGTTAATGTTTTTTCGATGAATACCGGATTTTTATCGGTGAAATTCGTATGCAAAGGAATGAAAATAGTGTTAATTTGCTGTCGCAGATGAATGACAACATCAATATCAGAAGGAACCATTTTATTTTAAGTTCATAGCCACGAATCGAAAAATTTCCTTAACGAATAGATAGTTTTGAACATGAAGTTTCTTAAAAAAATATTATTCTTTTTTCTCACAGGCATTATTTTCTTGGCAATCGCTCTAGGAATTGCAAATTATTTGCTGAAAAGTTCGCTGGCAGTATATAGTGGAGAAATAAACCTTTCCGGGATCGAGAGCACGGTTGAAATCTACCGGGATAAATATGCTGTGCCTTACATTCGTGCAAATTCGGATTTGGATGCTTCCTTCGCTCTTGGATTTCTTCATGCTCAAGAGCGGTTGTTCCAGATGGACATTATGCGCAGAGTGGGATTTGGCAGATTAAGCGAAGTTTTTGGCACAAAGACTATACCTTTCGATAGAATGTTCAAATCAATGAGGTTCGGGAAAATTGCCGAACAAATTTATAATGAGCTCGAGGAACCTTACAAATCACACATCGAAGCATACGCAGCAGGAGTTAATGCTTTTATCCAAGAAGCGGAAGGAAATTTTCAGATCGAATTTTCGCTTTTAAATTATCAACCTGAAAAATGGCTGCCCGAGCACACACTTGTTATCGGCAAACTTTTGGCGTGGGAATTAAATATTAGCTGGTGGGCAGATATTGCTTTCACAAGTCTAATTCAAAAATTCGGCGCAGAAAAAGTAAAGGAAATTATTCCTTCGTTTGATGAGAATGCTCCTGCTATTGTTCCGGATTTTTTAGCTCAGCTTCCGGCTGTTCCGACGGGTTTTGTTGATACTGATAAATTGTTCAGAGAATTTATAGGAAGTACAGGAACACACATTGGTTCTAATAATTGGGTTGTAGGGGGCACAAAATCTGCTTCTGGGAAACCAATTATTGCAAATGATCCGCATCTGGCTTTTCAAACTCCTTCAAAGTGGTATGTGGTTTCGATAAGAAGCAGCAATTGGAATGTTGATGGTTTTACGCTGCCAGGCGTGCCGGTAATAGTGATAGGTAAAAACGACAACATAACTTGGACTATGACAAACGTAATGGCAGACGATGCAGATTTTTATATCGAAAAACTCGATACCTCAAAAACTAAATATCTGTTGGACAACGAATGGAACGAGTTAAGAATTGAACGCGATTCAATAATTGTGAAGGATAGTTCAAATATAGAGATGATCTCCAAATGGACTCATCGAGGACCTATAGTTTCGCATATTCATCCATACTCAACAATCAACAATGATTCGCTTCTTAGCGAACTTGATATATCGATGCGATGGACGGCACTGGAATTTCATACTGAACTTTCTGCGGTTTATGATATGAACTTTGCACGGAACGAAAGTGAATTTAAACTCGGAGCCGGAAAATTTACCGCACCAGGACAAAATTTTGTTTATGCCGATAAGGAAGGTAACATTGGATATATATGTGCGGCAAAGCTGCCTGTTAGAAATACTAATTCCACAACTTTCGTTTTTGACGGTACAGACTCATCTAACGATTGGACTGGATATGTCGATTTCGATGAAATGCCGATGTTCTCAAATCCTTCCTCTGGATTTATTGCAACAGCGAACAATAAGACTATTGAGGATTTTAAATATCACATTTCTAATCTTTGGGAACCGCCTTCAAGAATTAAAAGAATTTTTGAATTGCTGCAAAAAAATGAATTTCATTCGGTCCAAGATTTTATGAAATATCAAAATGATTTTTATTCCCATTATGCCTCAGAAATTGTTCCTTACATAATAACCGCTTTTGATAATGCGGAAATAAATGATAATAATCTAAGGACTGCTTTAAGTCTGTTGAAAAACTGGGATTTTAATTTTGAAAAAGAAAGTCAAACGCCTGCCATTTATGCGAACTTCTATCAAAGGTTTGTTGAAAATATTTTTCTTGATGAGATGGGCGAAAATTTATTTGAAGAATATATATTCATTGCGAACATTCCATACAGAAAAGTTACTGAATTGCTGAGCCAGAATTATTCTTCGTGGTATGATGATATAAACACCGAGTCTATAGAATCTAAGAACGATATAATTAGAAAAAGTCTGATCGATGCCCTGGTTCAACTTGAAGACGAATTGGGAAAAAATATTAGCCAATGGCAGTGGGGAAGAATACATACGTTGACACTTAAACATGTTTTCAGCGGTCAATCAAAAATTGCAGATTATTTTTTCGATATCGGTCCTTTCGAAATGGGTGGTGACGGAACGACGGTTAATAATATGGAATACTCCTTCCGCGAACCTTTTGATGTTAAGTTGGGACCTTCAATGCGGTTTATATATGATTATGCTGAACCGGATAATTTTTATTATGTTCTGCCAAATGGACAATCTGGAAATCCGTTCAGCGAGCATTACTGCGATATGACAGAACTTTGGCTTAAAGGAGAATATTTGATAATGAAGCACGACAAAAAATTGTTTGAAGCTTTGGAGTACAGCAAACTTATTTTGTTACCTGTTAAAGAGTAAAGATATTTATCTAACAAAACACTAAATTGATATAACACATTTAAAGGAATCTATGAAAGTTATTGAACATCTTCAAAAAGCAAAGGATCCGCTTATTAGCTTTGAATTAATTCCTCCCAAACGCGGAGGCGATATAAAACAACTGATGTCTGTTCTCGATCAAATCGTTAAATATAATCCTCCCTTCATTGATATTACAAGTCATGCAGCCGAGGTTATTTATGAAGAAACTGCAAGCGGGGGAGTGGAAGTAAAAGTAAAAAGAAAAAGACCCGGAACGTTGGGAATCTGTGCATTAATTCAAAATAAATATAACATTGATGCCGTGCCTCACGTTTTGTGTGAAGGGTTTTCAAAAGAAGAAACCGAAGATTTTTTAATTGAAATACACTACCTTGGAATAGAAAATGTTCTTGCAATAAGAGGCGATGAAAATGCTTTCAAAAAACCATTAAAATTCGGACGAAGTGCAAACAGATATGCTATAGATTTGGTTAAACAGATTTCAGACATAAACAACGGTAAATATCTCGAAGCTTCATTACTCGATGCGAGCGAGATGAATTTTTGTATTGGAATAGCCGGCTACCCTGAAAAACATATCGAGTCGCCGAACATTAATGTCGAATTAAGATATATGAAAGAAAAACTTGATGCAGGTGCCGATTATATTGTGACGCAGATGTTTTATGATAATCAAAAATACTACGACTATGTAAAAAAATGCCGCGATATTGGTATCGATGTGCCTATTATTCCTGGGATTAAAATCCTGACTGCGAAAAATCATATTAATTCAATTCCGAAACATTTTTTTATTGATATTCCGGACGAACTTGCACAGGAAATTTCCGAAGCAAAACCGGAGCAAGTGCTTGATGTTGGAGTAAATTGGACTATCAAACAAGTCGAGGATCTGTTGAACAACGGCGTTCCGGCAATTCATTTTTATATTATGCAGAATGCAAAGCCAATAACAATGGTGATGGATAAACTTAAGTTATAATTTCCACCGGATTTTAAATGAAACTTCAAAAAGTATCTTCTGGTACATTAAAAAAATTTAAGTGGGGAGTCGCTGGTTGCGGAAAAATTGCTGAAGAAGCTTTTCTTCCGACATTGCAGTTATTGAAAAAGAGTAAACTTACAGCAGTTTATAGTCATAAACCGGAAAGGGCAAAAGCAATCGGTGATAAATTTGGAACAGCGAATTACTTCAGCGATTATTCAAAATTCTTGGAAAGCGATTTTCAAGCAGTTTACATTTCAAGTATAAATTCCGATCATTACTGGCAGGTTATTGAAGCCGCAAAAGCAGGTAAACACATTCTTTGTGAAAAACCTATGGCTATCAATTCGCAGCAAGCTGAGGAAATGATAAAAATTTGCGAAGAAAATAATGTCCAAATTGCAATTAATTTTACTCAACGATTTCATCCTCTGGTAAAGAAAGCAAGGGAGTTGATATCACAAGGAATCATTGGCAAGATCGTATCTGTTCAAATTAATTTTAATATAGATCTGCCGCCAAGTCAAAATTTTAGATTCAAAATTGATAAAAGTGGTGGCGGCGCTTTAAGAGATTTAGGAACTCATGCAATTGATTTGTTAAGGTTTTTCGGGAGTGAAATTGTTGAAATAAATGGTTATGCAGACAACGTAATTTACAATACAGAAGTGGATGATTTTGCAACTGGCATCGTTAAATTTAAGAAAAGTGGTTACGGTTATTTTAATGTCTCTTACAACAGCGAAAAAGCTTTTAACCGGATTGAAATTCTTGGTTATAAAGGAAGCATTAGTTTGGATAAGATAATTAATTACAGAAACACTCCGGCGAAACTTTCAATAAATTTGAAAGGGGAAGGAAAAAAAGCATTCCGCAAACGTGCGAATAAATTTGCCTACACAATTAAATCTTTCCAGAAATCTGTTTTAAATAACGAAGTGCCGGAGGCTTCGGGGCACGATGGTTTAATAAACTTAAAACTTATGGAAGAGTTGGAAAAAAATGCAGCTAAAAGAAGAACTGATTAAAGTATCTCACAAAGTTTATGAAAAAGGTTATGTTGCAGCTTATGACGGAAATCTATCTGTTAGAATTGATGAGAACAGATTTTTGATTACTCGTTCCGGGATATGCAAAGGAAACGTTGGGGAAAAAGATATTCTTGAAATTGATTCACAAGGAAGATTACTGAAAGGTGAAGGGAAAGTTTCAACTGAAGTAAAGGTCCATCTCTTGGTTTACAATCACAGAAAAGAAATTAATGCAGTAGTTCATTGTCACCCGATTTATTCAACTGCATTTGCTACTGCCGGAATCAAGTTGACCCAAGCAGTTTTTCCCGAGGTTGTTCTGGGGTTGGGTAAAATTCCTTTATGCAAATATTCAACACCTTCAACCGATGAGCTTCCGGAATCGATGAAACCATATATTGAATATGCATGGGTTTATCTGCTTGAAAATCATGGAGCGGTAACAATCGGGAAAGATATTTGGGGTGCTTACTACAGAATGGAAAAACTTGAACATTCATGCAAAACACTTTTTCTTGCAAGACAATTGGGACATGAAAAAATAATCCCTAACTTAAAATTAAAACAACTGTATGATATAGCTGAAAGTACTTACGGAATAAAATTAGATAAACGTAATAGACTTGATTATTAAACAAAACGTGGTATAAATAAGATTTGAAAATAGCACTATTAGTTGGCGGGCCCTCACCGGAAAGATCGATTAGCAAACAATCTTCAAAAGCAATTTATAATGCTCTGATTAATTTACAACATGAAGTGAAACTTATTGATCCGGCCTACGGGAAAAATCAACCAAAAAATATCCATCAATTTTTTGATGATGTAGATTTTACAGAAGTAAGCGAGGCAAATTTAATTTCATGTTTTGATTCAAACTTATTCGAAGGAATTGATCTAGTCTTTATCGGTCTCCACGGCAAATGGGGCGAGGATGGATTTATTCAATCACTTTTAGAATTAAAAAAATTGAAATATACTGGCGCTGGAGTTCTTTCAAGTGTTATTTCAATGGATAAAAACGCCTCGAAAATTTATATGCAGCATCACGGAATAAAAACACCGGACTGGATTTTTCTACAGAATCAAAACTACAAATCAGACCAAGTTAAAGATAAGATTACAAACCTTTTTGGGTTTCCTTGCGTTGTTAAACCGAATGACCAAGGTTCGACAATCGGTTTAACGGTTTGTGATGAAGAATCTGATTTAGAAGAAGCCTTAAATTTAGCTTTTCGATTCAGTCGGTCTGTCCTTGTTGAAGAATATATTTCCGGCAGAGAGATAACAGTAGGAATCTTGAATGGCGAACCCCTCCCTGTATTGGAAATTATTCCTCGATCGGGATTGTATGATTTCAAAGCAAAATATACGGATGGAGAAAGTGAGTATATAGTGCCGGCTCACATTGAAACGAACCTGGCGGAAAGTGTTAAAGAAGCAGCAATTAAAACTTATAATGTTCTGGGATGTTCCGATTATGGGAGAGTTGATTTTAAGCTTGATTCAAAGAACGTATTCTTTTGTTTGGAATTAAATACACTTCCGGGAATGACAAGTCACAGTCTAGTACCCAAAGAAGCAAAAGTTCTCGGAATAACATTTGATAACCTGATTGAGCGGATAATTAGTTCGGCATTGTCAAATGAAAAATAAAAAAGGAAAAAATACTAGCGGAAGAATTATTTCGTTAATCTATTTCGTTCTTTTCCTTGCGATCGCTGCATTTCTGCTATTCAATCAGAGCGGTATTATCAAGTACTACGAATTAAAATCCGAATTCAAATTGATACAATCCAGAATTACTGAAGCAAAAAATCAAATTTTCAAATTGGAACATGAACTTGATTCTTTGAAAACAGAGCTTGTTAAAGTTGAGCATGTTGCGCGAGAAAAATATTTGATGCTCAAGCCGAATGAGAAGGGAATTAAAATAAATAAAGATTGAATAATTGATAACTAATAGATCGATTAAACCGTTAGCAGACCGAATAAGACCTGATACTCTATCCAGTTTTTTCGGGCAAGAACATCTCGTCGGAAAAAATAAACCGATTCGTAAAATGATTGAAGCAGATTCGGTTTATTCGTTTATATTGTGGGGACCTCCGGGAACAGGGAAAACAACTTTAGCTCAAATTATTGCTAATCAAACCAAAGCTGATTTCTACCGGCTTAATGCGGTATCTTCAGGAGTGAAGGATGTAAGGAAAATAATTGAGATCGGGAAAAATAATTTAGAATACAACAGAAAGACGATTCTATTCATAGATGAAATTCATCGTTTTAATAAATCTCAGCAGGATGCTCTTTTATCGTCTGTGGAATCGGGTGAAATTATCCTTATTGGAGCAACAACTGAAAACCCATCCTTTGAAGTGATACCGGCGCTTAGATCAAGAGTTAGGATTTATACTCTGAATGAACTTACCGAAACCGATCTAATCAATATTTTATATCTCGCTCTAACTAGAGATGAAATTCTTTCCAAAATCGATATCGATATTGAAGACGAAAAATTCCTCCTATTTCTTTCCGGAGGCGATGCAAGGACTATGCTCAATTTATTGGAAGCTGCTGTTGATCAATCCCCAAAGGAAAATGAAAAATTATTAGTAACAAAAAAGATGCTTGAGAATATTATCCAGAGGAAAACAGCATTTTATGATAAATCCGGAGAAGAACATTATAATATAATATCGGCATTCATTAAAAGTGTTAGAGGGAGCGATCCCGATGCTGCATTATACTGGATGGCAAGAATGTTGGACGGGGGAGAGGATCCGCTTTTTATTGCAAGAAGATTAATAATACTTGCTTCTGAGGATATAGGAAATGCATCTCCGAATGGTTTGGTTCTTGCAGAAGCTGCTTTTGGAGCCGTAGAAAAAATAGGAATGCCTGAAGCACGAATAATTCTTTCACAATGTGTAACATACTTGTGTGGTGCGCCTAAAAGTAACGCTGCATATATGGGAATTAAAAACGCAGAGGAATTTATTAGTAAAAGTAAAAATTATCCGGTTCCTCTTCATCTTCGAAATGCACCAACAAAATTAATGAAGAATTTAGGGTATTCTAAAGATTATAAATATCCCCATTCGTTTGCCGGAAACTTTGTGCAGGAAAATTATTTCCCGGACGAAATGAAACAGCAGCAATTTTACTTTCCGTCTCCAAACGGGCAGGAAAAAAATATTTTGGACAGATTGATGAATATTTGGAAAGGCATTAAAAAGTATTAGATCCTTAAAAACAGTTTACCTGGTTCTTGTTTTACCAATCCTTTGAACTCAAGTGTTAGTAAGTTTGTCATACACTCTTGTTGTGAAAGTTGAGTTTTTTCCGAAATTTTATCTATATGAACTAGGTTATCTCCAAGGACGGAGAGTATTTTTTCCTCAAAAACGTTTAAGTTAAGGTCAATATAATGTGATATTTTTTTTTGCTTTGAAGGCGGTTTAATGTTTAATTCTTCCAAAATATCCTGTGCACTTGTAACCAACTTCGCAATATTTCTTTTGATGAGATAATTAGTTCCTTCGCTTTTCGAACTTCCAATGTTACCGGGTACTGCAAACACTTCCCGATTATTTGAAAAGGCTTGTTCGGCTGTTAAAAGGGCACCGCCTTTTATTTTTGTTTCGATCACAAGTGTACCTAAAGAAAGTCCGGCAATTATTCTATTTCTTCTTGGAAAATTTGGAGCATCAGGCTTAGTTCCTAATGGAAATTCGGAAATAACCGCACCGTTCTCACTTATCGCTTCAAACAATTTTTTATTTTCCGGGGGATAAATTACATCCAGCCCTGATCCAATAACGGCTATTGTTTTACCATCATTTTTAAGTGTTGTGCTGTGAGCTATAGAGTCAATTCCTCTTGCTAAACCACTAACAATATTTACATTGCTTTGTGCTAAATCTTTAACAATGTTCGCCGCTACTGATTTGCCGTAACTGCTCGGCATTCTTGTCCCGACAACTGAAAGTGAATCCCCATATAATTTTTGCAAATTCCCTTTAATATAAAGCATAATTGGAGGTGAATAGATTCTCTTCAAAATTTTAGGAAAACTTGGGTCCCAATAAAAAATCAAATCTGCATCAATTCTTTCGAGTTTTTCGATTTCAACTTCAGCCAACTTTTGGAAAGTATCTATTTTTTCAATTGCATTAACTAATCTGCTGAATATTTCGGAGTTCTTGGTAACAATTTCTGCGAGTTCCCTTTCGTTTAATTTAAATAGATTGGATAAAGTACCTGCTCTTCTAATAAGTTCAAAAATTTTTTGAGGACCAATTCTATCTACCGAAAGCAGGCAGTTTATTTTTGAAAGGGTGTTAATCGTTGAATGATTCAAAACAAATAATCATTATTTTACTGGAATATCTATATCGTCCACAACAGCAATAATAATAGTATTAACCGGTGCTTTTCTATGACCAAGAA
>JAGFIY010000123.1 GCA_024103215.1 Melioribacteraceae bacterium
CATCAACATGGTTCGTTCCTCGGCGTTCTTTTGAATAATTTTACTTATAAGAGCGGTTACGGATCTTATTATAAATATTATTATTATTACTCTCGTCCGTCAAACGATAAGGCAAAAAAGAAAGTAAGTGTTTAGAATAGGAAAAACATCGAATTTCTTTTTAAAGAAAATCTGGTTGCTTCTTGCAGTTTTTCTGTGTTTTCAGTTAAATTATGCTCAATCCATTCCGAGTTATACTGAAAGGGAATTCTTTCTGCAGAAGGATTCGCTGGCTTCGGTACAACGGATGAATTCCTTGACCCTCGCTGCTTCTGAGGGATGGCTCAATGATGAAGAATATTTTGTGGGTCCTGGTGATAGGCTGACAATTTCAATCGCAGGTGTGAACAATTATTTTCATACTTTGACAATCGATCAAGAAGGTTATCTTCTTGTTCCGCAAGCCGGTCAGATAGACCTTCGCGATCTTACATTATCCCAGGCGAAAGAATCGATTCAGAACGCACTTCTTAATTATTTCAAAGATGTTGAAATTCAAATATCATTGATCGATGTTAGAAAGATAAAGGTTAGATTGAGCGGGTTTGTCGATAAACCTATTAGTTTTGTGCTCCCGGCAAATACAAGACTTATAGATTTTATGGTAAACGCTGTTGAACTTAAACCGACTGCCGATTTAAGAAATATCAAAATTGTTTCGGTCGATAATTCCGAAAAATTTTATGATCTCCTTTCTGTATTGAGACTTGCGGATTCAAAAAATAACCCCTATCTCAGAGAAGGCGATATCATAATTATTTCGAAAAATGATATGTATGTTCAAGTGTTCGGAAGCGTTCTATACCCGGGAACTTATGAATTTGTCGAAAATGAAACTATTGATGAGTTGATTAAATTAGCGGGTGGACCTACGTTCAAAGCGAAAATAGATAGTATCGAGGTTATTCGTTATGAAAAAGATTACCGGAAGTTATTCAGCTTATACTATTCGCTTGATGAGATAAATTCATCTAAACCGGAAGTAAATGTCTACGATAAAATTGTAGTAAGGGTAAAACCGAAATATCTGATGGAAGAAGTAGTTGAGGTGAAAGGCTTTGTGCGTTATCCCGGAATTTATAAGATCGTTGAAGATTCTACAACTCTCAGTCAAATTATTCTCAATGAAGCCGGCGGATTTTTGGATAATGCATCACTGCGGAATTCTGCGGTTACAAGAAACGTGGGCGTTGATGAAATTGATCCGGAGTATGAAAGACTCAAAACCATACCGCGTGCTGATATGACAGACGATGAATATGATTACTTCAAAGCTAAGTCCCGAGAAAAACGTGGAAGGATGGTCGTAAATTTCGAGAAACTTTTCGATGAAAATGATTTCTCGGAAGATATTATTCTTAAGCGTGGTGACGAGATTTATGTCCCTGAAATTAAAAATTATATAACTCTCGTGGGTCAAGTAGTTAATCCCGGGAATATTACATATCTCCCTCAACTCAACGTGGATGATTATATTGAACTTGCCGGCGGTTTTGCTTGGCGTGCGATCGAAGGTGATGTTAGGGTGATAAAAGCTAGCACCGGTGAATGGATCGAAGCGGAGGATGTGGAAGAATTGAGTCCCGGTGATATTATTTGGGTTCCAGAGGATCCTCCTCCGCCAAAGTTTTGGGATGTCTTCACAGATGCGCTCGGAGCTTTCTCACAGGTCGCCGCTGTTGTTACCGCAGTTGTTGCACTAATTGTTGCCGCAAGGTAATCTATATGAAATATGAAGAAATAATTGAACTTATCAAATCGAAATTAAAGCAAATTGTTGTTCTTGGAATAGTGGTTGCAGTCCTTTCGTTTTTAATGATGTTTTTTGTCGTTCCGATTAAATATCAATCTCAAACCTCGCTTCTTCCGCCGGAGGAAAGTTCAAGCAGCGGCTTAGGTCAGCTTCTAGGTATTGGTGATGTCAGCGATTTTATCGGAATAGGTTCCTCGAATGCAAACGCACAACTTTATGCCGAAATTATTAAAAGCCGTACATGCACGGAAAAAGTGATTCAAAATCTAAATTTGTTCGAATTTTTTGATACGGATGACCTCCAACTTGCTACCGAGAGACTGAATAAATTAATAGATGTTGAAGTTACAAAAGAACGTATTCTGATCCTTTCCGTTACATTGTCAACTGGATATTTTTCAAGGTTTTCGGATGAAGTTGATTCTGTGGCTGCTTTGAGCGCAAGAACTGCAAATGAATTTATAATTGTTTTGGATGAGATAAATCGCGAAAAGTTGAACCAGAAAGCAAAAAATACAAGACTCTTCATCGAACAGCAGCTTGAAATCACAAAAGAGAAACTAAAACTTGCCGAGGATTCTCTTCTGAATTTTCAAAAGGTAAATAAAACAATTTCAATCCCCGAACAGCTTCAGGCTTCGCTCGATAATGCAGCCGGTATTAAAAGCGAAATTTTGTTTACCGAAATTAAATTGAATACGCTTGATTACAATATGCTGGAGACAAGTCCCGAATATTTAAGTCTGCAGAAAAAACTTAAAGTACTTAACGAGACTTACAATAATCTTATCACTCGTGAAAGCGGCAAAGAAAATGACTTCCTTCCCGCGTTTGAGGATGTTCCGCAGCTTGCAATAGAACTTGCACGGTTAACTCGCGAAGTAAAGGTTCAGAACGAGTTGTATCTGCTTCTCCAAAAGCAATTCTACAAAGAACGTATTCAAGAGAACAAAGATATTCCCACAGTGCAGGTTCTTGACGCCGCAATTGTCCCGATGCGTCCTGTGAGTCCGAGATTGTTCTTTTCGACATTTTTTATTTTCGTTGCAGCTCTATTTTTAATTTCTTCGTATTATATATTTCTTGAAACAAGAAAAATAAATAAGGAAAAAAATAATTGAAAACGGCAGTAGTTACCGGCGGTTCGGGATTTCTCGGCTCGCATCTTTGTGATAGATTGATTGAAGAGGGGATGAGGGTAATTTGCATCGATAACCTTCTTACCGGAAATATTCGAAATATTGAGCATCTGTTCGGTAACGAAAATTTCTCATTCATAAAACACGATGTTACAAATTTTATTCACGTTCCGGGCAAGATCGATTACGTTCTTCATTTCGCTTCTCCTGCAAGTCCTATAGATTATCTCCAGCTTCCGATTCAAACATTAAAAGTAGGTTCGCTCGGGACTCATAAAGCGCTCGGATTGGCAAAAGAAAAAAATGCTGTGTTTCTTCTGGCTTCAACCTCAGAGGTTTACGGCGATCCCGAAATTCATCCTCAGAGAGAGGATTATTGGGGAAACGTAAATCCAATCGGTCCACGCGGCGTTTATGATGAGGCAAAAAGGTTTGCAGAAGCAATAACTATGGCTTATCACAGATATCACGGTGTTGATACAAAAATCGTTAGGATTTTTAATACTTATGGACCGAGAATGAGACTTAACGATGGAAGAGCACTTCCGGCATTTATGTCCCAAGCATTGAAGAATGAGGATATGACGGTGTTCGGTGACGGTAGCCAAACTCGCAGTTTTTGTTATGTTTCTGATTTGATCGATGGCATTTTTCGTCTTTTAATCTCCGACGAAAATAATCCGGTTAATATTGGAAATCCCGAAGAGATAACTATAAATCAAATGGCGGAAGAAATTAAAAATATAACTGACTCCCGAAGCCGTATCGTATATAAAGAACTTCCTGTCGATGATCCGAAAGTTCGCCAACCTGATATTTCCCGCGCTAAAGCCTTGCTGGATTGGACTCCTAATGTCAGCCGTCAAGAGGGATTAAAAATCACACTGGATTATTTTAAAGAGATTCTTGATTTAAAATAAAAAAGGCTGCCTCAAAAGATCATTTCGATACTTTTACGGTTTTCGAGTGTTCCGACGAAGTATGTCGGAATGTATGGTTGCAGAGCTAGTCGAAGCATCGAGAAAACCGAGTGTTTTGTTGAGACAGCCTTTTCATTTTATTTTAATTCCCGAAAGATATTACATCATTCCTGGCATTCCGCCGCCCATACCGCTCATATCGGGCATCGGTTTTTCTTCTTCCGGTTCTTCGTAAACCACAGCTTCTGTTGTTATCAACAGCGACGCTACCGAAGCAGCATTTTCGAGAGCTGTTCTTGTTACTTTTGTTGGATCGATAACACCTGCTTTTACAAGATCTTCGTATTCTTCAGTAGCAGCGTTGAATCCGTAATCGCCCTTGCTCTCTTTAATTTTGTTCAAAACTACAGCGCCTTCCAAACCTGCGTTGTAAACGATCTGCTTAAGAGGTTCTTCGAGTGCTTTGTAGATTATCTTTATACCGGTTGTTTGATCGAGATTTTCACCCTTAAGTCCTTCGAGTGCTGATTGAGCTCTTACTAAAGCTACACCGCCGCCGGCAACTATACCTTCTTCAACAGCTGCTCTTGTTGCATGTAAAGCGTCTTCAACTCTGGCTTTCTTCTCTTTCATTTCAATTTCGGTTGCGGCACCGATTTTCAAAACTGCAACACCGCCCGAAAGTTTTGCCAGTCTTTCTTGAAGTTTTTCTTTGTCGTAATCCGAAGTTGTTTTTTCGATCTGCGATTTGATTTCGTTGATTCTCTTTTTAATGTCTTCGGTTTTTCCGGAACCTTCTACGATGGTTGTGTTGTCTTTGTCGATAACAACTTTCTTTGCGGAACCTAGGTATTCAACTGTAGCATTTTCGAGTTTGAATCCTCTTTCTTCGCTTATTACAGTACCGTTTGTCAATACTGCAATATCTTCAAGCATTGCTTTTCTTCTGTCGCCGAATCCCGGTGCTTTAACTGCAGCAATTTTAAGAGTTCCTCTCAATTTGTTTACTACCAGTGTTGCGAGGGCTTCCCCTTCAAGATCTTCTGCGATGATTAGAAGTGATTTGCCTGCTTGAGCAACTTTTTCAAGTACGGGAAGAAGATCTTTCATAGCGGAGATTTTTTTGTCGTGAATCAATATGTAAGGATCTTCTAACACAGCTTCCATTGATTCGGAATCTGTAACGAAGTAAGGGGAGAGGTATCCGCGGTCGAATTGCATACCTTCAACTATATCCAATTCTGTTTCGGTTCCTTTTGCTTCTTCAACAGTAATAACACCGTCTTTACCAACTTTTTCCATTGCATCAGCAATAAGGTTGCCGATTGTTTTGTCGTTGTTTGCGGAAATTGAACCGACCTGCGCGATCTCATCTCTTCCTTCAACGTCGCGGCTGGCGCTTTTTAAGTACTCAACAACTTTTCCAACTGCTAAATCAACCCCGCGTTTTAAGTCCATCGGGTTTGCACCGGCAGTAACGTTCTTTAAACCTTCACGGTAAATCGCTTGAGCCAAAACAGTTGCTGTTGTTGTTCCGTCACCGGCAACATCACTTGTTTTGGAAGCAACTTCTTTCACCATCTGAGCACCCATGTTTTCTACAGGGTTTTCTAACTCAATTTCTTTTGCAACTGAAACCCCGTCTTTTGTTACAGTCGGGGCACCGAATTTTTTGTCCAAAATTACGTTTCTTCCTTTAGGACCAAGCGTAACTTTAACAGCGTTAGCAAGTTTGTCAACGCCTCTCTTAAGTCCGGTTCTTGCATCTACACTAAATTCAATTAATTTAGCTGCCATTATTTTTCCTCCGTTTATCTATTTTCAAAAAAATCTTTTCTTATAAAATTATTTTACTATTCCGAAAATGTCGCTTTCGCGCATAATCAAATATTCATCTCCGTCTATTGTTACTTCGGTTCCTGAATATTTTCCGTAAAGCACCAAATCGCCTACTTTTACGCTCATTTCAACTCTTTTTCCATCATCCGAAACCGCACCCGGACCAACCGCTACAACCGTTCCTTCAATCGGTTTTTCTTTTGCGGTATCGGGTAGAATTATTCCGCCTTTTGTTGTTTCTTCTGCTTCGCGTGGTTTTACAACTACTCGGTCAGCTAAAGGCTGAATTTTGAAATCTGCCATTTTATCCTCCATTTTTTAGTTTATTTTAAGATTGGTATTAGCACTCATAATTAACGAGTGCTAATATAAAAATACGTCGCATTTTTGTCAAGTGTGATTGCGCGGTTTTTTGTAAAAATATTGCTGAAATGGAGAAAAAATGAAGAAATTAAGTTATTGCTGCGAAGATGATTTTAGTGTGATTTTCACTTCTGTACCAGCACCTGGAGAGCTCTCAATCGATATTTTTCCGCCGTTCATTTCAACGAATTTTTTGCAGAGAATTAGTCCCAATCCTGTACCTTTTTCGTTCCTTGTTCCCGGAATCATTTCATTTGCTGAGAGATTAAACTGCTTTTCAATTAAATCTTTCGACATGCCGATACCGTTATCTTTGACCGAGATTTCAACAAATTTTTCGCTCGTTGAACCGTTGATCACAATTGTTCCATTTTCATAACTGAATTTTATAGAATTGTTTAATAGATTTCTGAATATGCTCCTTAACATGGCTTCGTCACAGAAACATTTTAAATCATCGGTCAAATTGTTTATCACTGTTAATTCTTTCTCATGGATTGATACCTTAAACAACTGGATCGTGTCCCTCATAATGTCTGCGGGATGAATAATTTTCGGCATTATCTGAATTTGATCGCGCTGCGTTCTTGCCCAGTCGAGAAGATTTTCTAACAGTGTTAAATTTTTTCTGGATGATTCGTAAACTCTTGTAATTACTTCCTTGAGATCGTTTTTATCCAGACTGTCGAAATCATCAAGCGCCATCTGCAGGTACCCATGTGCCGTCGAAAATGGGTTTCTTAAATCGTGGGCGAGAATTGAAAAGAATAAATCCTTAGTCTGATTTGATTCTGCGAGTTTCTCTTTCATCTTTCTCATGGAACGGAATCTTACATAAAGGATTACGATAATGATTATTACCAAAAATGTTATGAGAAGAAGGAGACTGTTCTGTATTTTCTGCTGATCTAGTTTTTCCTGCAGATTAATATTTTCGAATGTTCTGAGTTCGAGATCGTAATCTGCTTGTATTCTTGCAATTTCTTTCGTGTTTGCTTCAGAAAAGAGCGAGTCGCTTATTGCAGATTGCATTTTGTAATATTTAAGCGAACTTTCAAAATCTCCGGTCCTTTCGTAAAGAACGCTTATTGTCCTGTATGTTTCGATGAGCCCGACATCAGTCTGTACTTCTTTTGAAGTCCTTTCGGATTTGTGAAGATATTCCAGCGCTTTTTCGAATTGATTTGTTTCTAAATAAATTTCTCCGATCCTGTTTAGAACAATTATTTCAGTGTCCTTATCTTGAATCCTTTCGCAAATTTCTAGTGCTTTAGATTGTCTGTTTAATGCTTCGTCATAATTTTTCTGAATTGCATGGATGGCTCCGATTCCGCTGTTTGCCGCAGCAAGTCCTTTTTCATCATCGAGCTCGTTGTAAAGTTTTAAAAGCTCTTTGTACTGCTGCATCGCCGCATTGTATTTACCCATATCCTGGTAAACTACGGCAATGTGATTCAGCGTCAGTGCAATTCCGCTTTTATAACCGGTTTCTTCCCTGATCTTTAATGTATATCGAAGATACTCAAGCGCTTTCTCGTAATTTTTTTCTTTTCTGTATGCAATTGCGATGTTGATTGTGCAGAATCCGATTCCTTCCTTATCTTCAATTCTTTCGAAAACTCTTAATGCTTTGAACATATATTCAAACGCTAGGGGATAGTTTCCTTGAAGTCTGTAAATTCCGCCGATGTTGTTGAACGCATATCCGATCTGAGTGGAGTCTTTGAGAGTATTTGCGTAGTGAAGAGCGAGATTGTAATTGTGTATTGATTTTGTGTAAAGTCCCTTGTTCCTGTAAACGACACCAAGATAGTTGTAGATCTGAGGCAAATAAGATTTCATCTTGGTGTTCTCGGCAAGTTCTATTGCTTTCTCGCCGAAGTGGATCGCTGTGTCGGGCTTATTGTTTCTGAACTTCCAAATTTGTTCGACGTATTTTTTTAAGAGGGTCGTGTCGGCTTGGAAGTTTTCTGATTCGAAATCAATGCTTGACGCTATATTAAGATTGTAAAAAAAAGCTGCTATTAATAATATCCTAAGTGTATAAATCATTTCATTTCAATAGAACGGCTGAAAATATAATCTATGTTTTTTAACATTTTTTCCGAATCGAAAATTGAATTTAATTCTTCTTCCGATATTATCGACATAACTTTTTCTGAACCGAGAAGCTCGTCACGCAAGTTTTTGGTTTTGTCACCCCATACTCTCATTGCCGGTTCCTGTACTAACGCATAAGCTTCTTCGCGCGTTATACCTTTTTCGACAAGTTTCAAAAGAACAGTTTGAGAAAAAACTAATCCGCGTGTGAGATTTAGGTTCTCAATCATCTTCTCCGGGTAAACAATTAAATTTGATATTAGATTTATTGTCAGATGAAGCATATAATTTAAAATTATGCAGCTATCCGGCACAATTACTCTTTCGACCGAAGAGTGCGAGATGTCCCTTTCATGCCATAATGCAACGTTTTCGAGTGCTGCTAAAGAGTTGGTCCTGAGAAGTCTTGCCAAACCGCTGATTCTTTCGCTTATTATCGGATTGCGCTTGTGCGGCATTGCCGAAGAACCTTTCTGACCTTTTGAGAAAAATTCTTCCGCTTCAAGCACTTCGGTTCTCTGTAAGTGTCTTATTTCAACTGCAATTTTTTCAAGCGACGCACCAATTATCGCAAGTGCTGTGAGAAAATGTGCATGCCTGTCCCGCTGAATAATTTGCGTGGAAACGGGAGCCGGCTTCAGTCCCATTTTGCCGCATACGTATTCCTCAACTTTCGGGGAAAGGTGTTCGAAGGTTCCGACTGCTCCGGATATTTGACCGACGCTGATCGACTCAACAGCGCTTTCTAAACGTGAAATGTTTCGCTTGCATTCCTCGTACCATAACGCAAACTTTAATCCCATCGATGTCGGTTCGGCATGAATACCATGACTCCGCCCGACACACAATGTGTATTTGTGTTCTTCGGCTCTCTTCTTCAATGTATTTTTTAACTCTCCCATTTGTTTTAATAAAAGTTCCCCGGCGGTTTTCATCTGGTAGGAGAGTGTTGTGTCGAGAATGTCGCTTGAGGTCATTCCGTAGTGAATGTGCCGGGATTCCGGACCGACATATTCTGCTACGTTTGTGAGAAATGCAATTACATCGTGCTTTGTTGTTTCTTCTATCTCTAATATTCTTTTAACGTCAAATTTTGCCTCGGATTTTATTTTATCAACATCTGCTATGGGAATTTCTCCGAGTTGAGCCCTTGCCTCGCAAGCAAGTATTTCGATATCAAGCCAGGTTTGGTATTTGAAATTATCCTCGAATATTCTTCCCATTTCGGGACGTGTGTAACGTTCTATCATTTTCTTCTTTCCAGTTTTAGATTCTTTATTAATGTTTTGTCTTCCCTTTGAATTTCCAACGCAATTACATCATTAGTTTGGTAATTGTTGAGAAGATCAACCATAGTGTTGTCGTCTTGGATTCTGTAATTATCTACTTTTCTAATAATATCTCCGACTTCTAACCCTGCACTGTGTGCGGGAGAACCGTTTTCTACCTGAGTGATTATTACTCCTTTTGTATCCGAAAGATTGTAGTATTTGGCAATGCTCTGAGTTATTCTTTGAATCCTTAATCCCGTCCAGAAATCTC
>JAGFIY010000146.1 GCA_024103215.1 Melioribacteraceae bacterium
ATTATTTCGTGTATTTCTATTTCTTCTAGTTCAATATCTTCATCGTGCATTTCCAATCTGGTTAGCTTTAATATTTTTGTAAGTGTTTCCATCATTCGCTTTGATGTACTAATTATTCCTTCTGCCATTTCTTTGTGATCCGGATCTTCCAATTCATCGAATAGCAATTCTGCATATCCCATAATTCCTACAAATGGCGTTCGTAATTCATGACTCATATTTGCAAAGAAAATGGTTTTTACTTTATTCATTTCTTCCGCTTTCTCTTTTGCTTCAATTAGTTCTTTTTCAAATCTTTTTCGTTCAGTTATATCTCTGCCTATTGTTGAAAAATACTCAACTTCTCCCTTGTCTGATTTATGTGCAATAATAAGCTGAGAAATTGGTGTTTCGTGTCCATCTTTGTGAAGTAATGCTGTTTCACCATACCATATCCCTTTTTTTGCTGCTGTTGGAAGTCCTTGTGTAAGTACTATATCGCCGGCCCATTTCGGATGTGATCTTTCAATTGTTAGAGTGGCTATGTCAACATCTTCTTCCAATCCAAGAAGCTTTTTACCGGCACTGTTCAAAAAAATCGGTTTCTCGCTTCTGTCCGTAATTGCCACAAAATCCGGCGTTGCATCAAGAATTGCCGTGAGTTGTTTGCGTTTTTCTTCGGCAACTTTTCTTGAGGTAACATCTCGTTCTATCGCTAAGTATCCTATTATTTCACCGGTATCGTTGTTTATTGGACTTATTGAAGCTTCAACGTGGATCAATCTGTTATTTTTGGTCTTGTTTATTATTTCGTGAATAACAGGTTTATTTGATTTGATTCTATTCCAAAAATTTTCGTAATAATCTTGATCAAGTACGCCCGACTTTAATATACGTGGTGTCTTTCCAACTGCTTCTTCCGAGGTGAAACCGAATACTTTTTCGAATGCTGGATTAACATATGTTATTATTCCTTCGTTGTCTGTTATAAATATTGCATCTCCGGATAGTTCAATTCCTGCTCTAAATTTCTTAATTATTTCCTGTGCTGTCTTAAATTCTGTTATATCCTCCGATAGAATAAAAAGTCCTTCGGCAACCGGTTCAAACCGCAAATTGAAAATTTTCTTCCCTCCGTCCGGGTACGTGAATACATTTTCGAAGTTTGCCGGAATTCTTTTCTCCATTGATGTTTCAAGCCGCCTGAACATTTCAGTATTTTCAATCCCCGGGTAACATTCCATCATAGTTTTTCCAACCAATTCTTCACTTTTCATTCTGCTGCTTTCAATTGCTGCTTTGTTTAAGTATAAATATTTATAATCAAATCCGATTATTTGACAGCCTTCAACTAAATCATCTAGCGTAGACCTGAATCTTTCTTCGCTTTCTTTAATCTTTCTCTCAATCTCACGTCTTTCTGTTTCATCTTGAAATACAATCGATACTCCGATTATCGATCCGTCTGTATCATACACCGGTGCACCAGTGTCCATAACCGGAATTTCCTTCCCTTCTCTTGTTATTAGTATTGTGTGATTTGCTAATTCTTTTACAATCCCATATTTGAATATTTTGTCAAGTATGTTGTTTTCTCTCTTCCCGGTTTTCTCGTTTATTACCGGATAAACTTCGTGTAAATCTCTTCCCCTTGCATTACGCAAAGACCAGCCGGTTAAGTCTTCTGCCATTTTATTCATATATTGTACCTTGCCGCTTACATCTAGTGTAAGTACACCTTGTCCTAGACTATCCATTGTCACTTTAAATTTTTCACTCTGTTGCCAAAGTTCTTTATCTTTTTCATATAAACTTTCGCTTAACTTGTGTTGATTAGTTGCGTATATTGTATAAAGTCCTATTCCCGTACTAATCATTAACAACAGAACTATTATTCCCACCATTTCCATTTTTGCAACTAATCCGGTAAAAAGTTCTTCTTCGTCCACCTTCGCGATTAAAAACCAGTTTGTTCCGGGAATATCTGAAAGGTACGCGATAACATTTTCACCTCTGTAATCTTTACCTCTAAAAAGTCCTTTATAACCCTCCGCTGCTTTTACCGCTGGAAGATCTGTTAGTGATTTCGGTAATCGAAATTCTAATGCTGTTTCTTTTCTGTGTCTTAAATTATTAAGGTAAACTATGCTGTCACTTTCTACTTTGAAGAGGAATGTTTCTGAGGACATACTTGGTACTGGCCAGCTTTCTGTTAATGGATATATATTTTCCTTTGGATCAATTAAAAAAGTTATTATTAGCTCGTCATTAGGTAATTCCAAAGGAATTGGAGCAGCAAAGCCTAAAAGAATTTTATTTCCAAGTGCTGCAGAACGGAAAAAATCAATTTCAGTATTTTTGTTTTCGATTAATGCATCATTAAATTTTTCTCTAAGAATACCGTTAAGCAATTTTATTGTTGGATTCGTTGCAGCAATTACGTTGGCGTTTTCATCGGTTATAAATATTTCTGCATAGTTATGCTGTTTCTTAATCATATTAAGATATTCAATTAAAGATTCTTGGGCGGTTGTATCGGTTTTTGCTAAGGTTTTACGGATTTCTGCAATAAGTATGGTATTATGGGAAATTATCTCAACATCTTCGATTTCGTCAAGATACCAATTTGAAATCTGATCAATTTTTAATTTAGCGATTGAACGAAGCTCATTTTC
>JAGFIY010000155.1 GCA_024103215.1 Melioribacteraceae bacterium
ACAAATGCCGGTTTAACAATTAGTTCAATTAAAGATATAACACCAATACCGCATAATGGCTGCAGACCGCCAAAGCGTAGAAGAGTTTAATAGGAGAATATTTAGATGGCAAGATATACTGGTCCAAGTTGTAAATTATGCAGACGCGAAAAGCAAAAACTTTTCCTGAAGGGGAATAAATGTCATTCCGAAAAATGTCCTCTCGAGAAAAAGAATTATGCCCCCGGACAGCATGGATTGAGCAGAAGAGCTAAATTTTCGGAATACGGGGTTCAGCTTCGTGAAAAACAGAAAGTTAAAAGAATTTATGGTTTACTTGAATCTCAATTTCATTCTTATTTCGAAAAAGCTAACCAGCAGAAAGGTGTTACTGGAGAAAACTTAATTCGTATTCTCGAAAGCAGATTGGATAACGTCGTTTACAGACTTGGCTTTGCTCCTTCAAGAAAATCTGCAAGACAAATTGTTAGACACAGACATTTATTGGTTAATGGAAAGATTGTTGATATACCTTCTTACCAACTTTCTCCCGGCGATGTAATTTCGGTGAGAGAAAACAGTAAGAAACTTGATATTATTCATAATTCTCTGCGTAAAGCTAAGGACGGAATATATAGCTGGATAAATACTGATAAAGCTTCACTCTCCGGAACATTCTTACAGTTGCCTGAAAGAAGCGATATTCCGCTTAATGTTAACGAGCAGCTCATCGTTGAGCTTTATTCTAAGTAATTTTTAATTTAAGAAAAAGAGGATCTCAGATGAGTTACCCATTTATAAAGATGCCTGAAAATGTTTTACTTGATGATTCATCATCAACTGATACTTATGGAAAATTTACAGTTAAACCTCTCGAAAGAGGATTTGGAGTTACGTTGGGAAACGCTTTAAGACGTGTTTTATTGTCGTCTTTATCGGGTGTCGCTGTTAATGCAATAAAAATTGACGGTGTTCTCCACGAATTTACTACCGTTCCCGGTGTAGTGGAAGATGTAACCGAAGTTATATTGAATCTAAAACAAGTAAGAATGAAATTGCTTAATAAAAAAGCAAATAAAATTGAAATTTCTTTAGTAGGTCCTGCAGTTTTTACGGCTGCTGATCTTCAAAAAAATTGCACGGATATTGAAGTCTTGAATCCCGATCTTCATATTGCAACCCTGAACGATCAAGCTAAATTCACTATTGAACTGCGTCTTGGAATTGGTAAGGGTTATGTTCCTGCAAACGATCAGCATATTCAGGATCAAACAATCGGTATGATTCCAATCGATTCGATCTACACCCCGATAAAAAATGTTCGCTACGATGTTAAAAATGTGCGTATTGGCGAAAGCAATGATTTTGAAGAACTAACTTTGGAAGTGACAACCGACGGTTCAATCACACCAGAAGAAGCACTTTCAAGTGCAAGTAAAATTTTGAAAGATCATATAAACCTTTTTATTAATTTCGATGTTGAACCCGAAGAAGAAAAAGTAGAAAGCGAACAAGATGCGGAATTTGAGCGACTCAGAAAAATTTTATTGACAAGCGTTGACGATTTAGAGTTAAGCGTGCGATCTCATAACTGTCTTAAAGCAGCTAACATAAAAACTTTGGGCGATTTAGTACGAAAAGACGAGAGCGAAATGCTCAAATTCAGAAACTTCGGAAGAAAATCTTTAGCTGAACTTTTAGAAATCGTTGAAAATTACGGACTCGATTTCGGGATGGACGTAGATAAATACACAAAAGAAAAACCTGAACACCAATAATCCTGCAAGGTAGAAGAAATGAGACACAAAGTAAAAGGAAGAAAATTAGGAAGAACAGCAAGTCACAGAACTGCAACTTTGCGCTCTTTGGCAACTGCTTTGTTCCGTCATAAAAAAATTAAAACAACTTTGGCAAAAGCCAAACAAGCAAAAATCTTTATTGAGCCTTTAATCACACGCGCAAAAGTTGATTCGGTTGCAAACAGAAGATATGTTGCACGCCACATAAATGACAAGAAAATTGTTCAAGAATTGTTCGGTGAAATTATAGAAAAAATTGGCGATAGACCGGGCGGTTATTTAAGAATTGTAAAACTTGGTCAAAGACTTGGAGATGCTGCGGAAATGGCGATTCTCGAATTGGTGGATTTCAGTGATGCTGCTCCGAGAAAAGCCGGTAAACCTAAGAAAGAAAAGGACACTAAAGTTAAAGAAGCAATTGTAGCCGATGAAGTTAAAGAAACCTCCAAAGAGAAAATTGATGAAGTAAAGGAAGAACCCAAAACAGAAGCAACAAAAGAAAATGATGCTGAAGATACAGATGAATCGGTTGAAGAAAAACCAGAAGATAATACTGAAGACAAATCTGAAGATACGAAGGAAACTAAATAATTTATTTCCAATTTGATTAAAAGAGTAACCGTATATGCGGTTGCTCTTTTTTTTTACCTTGAAAAAAATTGAGTTCATAAGATCAGTAGGAAATCTATCACAGGTACCTAAAGATAATCTTCCCGAGATTGTTCTTTGCGGAAGATCAAACGTGGGAAAATCTTCATTCATAAATTCATTGTTCAACAAAAAAAACGTTGCGAAGACAAGTTCCACACCCGGAAAAACCCGAACGCTTAACTATTATCTTGTCGAAAATAAATTTTACATCGTTGATCTGCCGGGATTCGGTTATGCAAAGGTATCAAAAACTGAGCGTGATTCTTGGCAGCGTTTAATTGAGAATTATTTGAACTCGAGCAGAAACATTGAATACGCCTTTCATTTTATTGATAGCAGACATTCTCCCACACAACTTGATATTCTTCTCAATCGTTTGTTGAGAGAATTAGAAATCCCAACTGTTACAATATTGAGTAAAATTGATAAACCCAAACAATCTCAATTGGCAAAGACAAAGAAAGAAATTAAAGAAGCTTTTCCCGAATTAATTGAAAATGAAAATTTGTTTTATTATTCCTCTATTACCGGAAAAGGCAAAAAAGAAATAGTTAATATAGTTACAAAGCTATTCCTTTCATGAAAATGATAAAAACTTTTGTTATTATTAACTCTTAAGTTTCATCAAATTCACTTTTTCCAAACAAACTGTTTGCGGTCATTAAATGGGAATTTCAAATCGAAATAAGAAAAGACTATTGATATTTTCTTTAATTCCCATTCTATCCGCGCTTCAACTTGTTACTGATGATTTCACGTTGAGACTCATTGCATCAATTGTTCTGGTAATCTACGTTGCTTTTATAATTTTTTTGAGAGATTCAGTTAAATCTGATGAATCTTTTGAACCGGAATTAGACTCAATTCCTGAATCCGAGACGGAAATTCCCGAAACAAAATCAGGTTATTACGAAACTGACGAAGGGGAAGAATTTACGATTGTTTCGCCTCATAAAGACATCGAAGTTGTAAGAACCCCTACAATTTCTCCACAGCAGTCGTTGAATAAGGGCACAAATTTTTTCAAACCGCCTGATCTAAAACCAAATTTTATAAAAATTGCTAGAGAAGAACTTCCATCCGATTTTAGTCATAATGAACAGTTTGTATTCATTTTGGAAAAAATACTTACGGTTATCAAAGAAGCTTTTCTTGCACACACAGCTCTTTATTTCTGGTACAATAAAAAAACTAATCGATTAACATTAGAACGTTTTGTGTCTGTTTCGAAGGATATAACACAGAGAAAGTTTGATGTTGAAGATGATATTCTTAGTAAAATAGTTCAAAAGGAAGAGCCGGAACTCCTTACTGATATAACACCTTCTGCGGAAGCAGATGTAATTAGATACTATAATTCACCTCAAGGTATAAAAAGTTTTGTGGGTGTTCCGCTTTACTATGGAAAGAAACTTCTCGGAGTATTGGCTCTCGATTCAAAATCAAACGATACTTTCGGCATTGAAACTATCTATTCGCTTGGAAGATTTGTCCGAGTTATTTCAATAATTATTGGATTGTATGAAGAGAAACACAGCGAATCGCAAGCAGAACAAAGACTTGGTGCAATTCTAGGAATTCTGAGCAAAGATACGAAGTTTACAACATTAGAAGATTTACATGAAGCGCTTGAATTTGCAGTAACAGAACTAATAAAATGGGACGCTTTTGCATTTGTTCATTATGATCCTCTTACGGAAAAATTCAAAACAACTAAAATAATTAACAGAACTTCACTAAAATATGTCGGCGAAAATCTCGAAGTTGAATTACCGGGTACATTGGTTGGCAAATCAATAATTAGCGGAATGCCTGTCAACATTGGTAATACTTCAGAAAACGATTTCAAGCGTTACACCAAAAATGATGATATAAGTTTCGATGGTTCCTTTCTTGCAGTTCCACTGGTTTATGATGATCAAAACTATGGCGTACTTTGTTTCGAAAGTTTGAAGAACAATTTCTATTCTAATAATGACATTAAGTTTCTCAAAAACGCCACAAAGATTTTTGCTTTTATACTTTATTCGTTTACAACACAATCAATGCTTCGTTCATTACTTTCATTAGATGTTGAAACTCGTGCTTTGAATTACAAATCGTTTATCGAACAGATTCGTGCAGATATGATTAAAGCAAGAGAATCAAAGCTGCCTTCGGTTATTGTGTTGGTTAAGATTGACGAATTTCTCGAACAGGACACTTTATTTGAGAGCAATCCTTTCCCGAAAGTTCTTCACTCAATTTATGATATGATTAAAGAAGAAATGAGTCCCACAAATGTTTTGGGAAGGTTGGACAAAAGAATTTTTGGAATTCACTTTTTCAATGATTCGGTCAAAAACGTTTTCTTATGGGCTGAGAAATTAAGAATTAAGATTGCAAGAAAACCAATCGCTGTCGTGAGTAAGCAGACGACATTTACCGTATCGATTGGAGTTGCAGCGTCGAACAAATTTACTGAACCAGAAGATGCAATAAAAGACGCCGAACTTGCATTAAAAAAAGCAATCGAAAAAGGCGGAAACACAGTTAAAAGCATAAACTGATTATCAATGAATAATTTTATAATTATAGTTTTAGACGGTGTTGGAATCGGTGAAATGCCGGACGCAGATAAATATGGGGACAAAGGAAGCAACACTCTCGGAAACATTGCAAAAAAGTTTGGGGGATTAAATTTACCCAATTTACATTCGATGGGATTGGGAAACATCACTTCAATTGAAGGTTTTGACCCGGTTGATAATCCAACTGCTTCCTTCGGAAAAATGGCTGAAACTGCAAAAGGAAAAGATTCAACTTCAGGACATTGGGAAATTGGCGGATTAAAAGTCGATATCGATTTTCCTTATTATCCAAAAGGTTTCCCGGAAGAAATTATCTCCAAGTTTGTTGAACTGACAGGAGTTCCGGGGATACTCGGAAACATTCCGGCATCCGGTACGGAAATTATTAAGGAACTTGGATCCGAACATATCAAAACGAAAAAACCAATTGTATACACTTCTGCAGATTCTGTTTTCCAAATAGCAGCTCACGAAGAAATAATTCCTTTAAAAGAACTCTATAGAATTTGTTTGATTGCAAGGAATGAAGTTCTAGTTGGGAAACATTCAGTTGGAAGAGTTATTGCTCGTCCGTTTTTAGGAACCGACGGGAATTTCGAGCGCACAACAAACCGAAAAGATTTTTCTATCGATCCAATTAAACCTACAATCTTAGATTATCTTCATAAGAACGAGATCAAAACAATTGCAATCGGAAAGGTAAACGATCTTTTCAACTATCGAGGAATAGAAGTTAACATAAAAACTAAATCCAATGCGGAAGGCATAAATGCATTAGTGAATCAAATTTCTGTCAATTCTAACACATTTATTTTTTCAAACCTTGTAGATTTTGATGTTTATTTCGGTCATAGGAACGATCCAGCAGGATTTCATAAAGCACTTAAGGAATTTGATTCTGCACTTCCGGATATTCTTAACAAATTAGATAATTCTGATATTTTAATCATAACTGCCGATCATGGAAACGATCCAACTACCAAAAGTACCGACCATAGCCGCGAGTTTGTTCCATTACTTTGTTTTAAGAAAAACTCTACCGGAAAAAATTTGGGAATACGAAAAACCTTTGCTGATGTTGCCCAATCAGCCGCTGAATTCTTTAAAGTGAATAATGATCTTAAAGGCACAAGTTTTCTCCCCGAATTGTAAAATCAATTAATATTAAACTTAAAAAAATATTTTTAGAAACACGTCCTTCTGACTATATTTATCGGGTTAGATCAAAAGTTGAAAACAATGATTCCTTCTACTTGTTAAGTAGTCACATTTAATATATTTTTAGAACGAATTTTTTTTGAGGTGCAATTTGATATTAGGCAAAGTTATCGGAACTGTTTGGTCAACAAGAAAAGACGAAAATCTCGTCGGCGCAAAATTTTTGATAGTTCAGCAGCTTAAACTGGATTATTCACCAAAAGACAATTTTGTTGTTGCTGTTGATTCAGTCGGTGCTGGAGTAAGCGAAGTTGTATTAGTGGCTCAGGGGAGTTCGGCACGGCAAACAACGTTTACCAAAAACAAACCTGTTGATGCAGTTATAATGGCAATAGTTGATAAACTCGATATTTCCGTTAAAGAAAAATTATCTGCAATGGTTTCTGAATAATGAGATTCGGTAAGGTAATAGGGACAATTTGGGCAACGAGAAAATATGAAGCATTAAATTCATATAAGTTACAACTTGTTCAACCCATGAATGCGAATCAAGAAAATCTTGGAGAACCAATAATTGCGGTTGATACTGCCGGTGCTGGTCCGGGAGAGTTTATTTTTTATATAACATCCAGCGAAGCTGTTATTCCAATGGATGTTGATATGGCTCCTGTAGATGCGGCAATTGTCGGTATTATTGATTCTACGAGTACAGAAATTAATTAAGGAGATTACCGATTGAAAATCACAAAACAATACACAAACCGTGAAAGTCAATCACTCGATAAATATCTTCAAGAAATAGGTAAAGTTGATCTACTTACTCCGGAACAAGAAATAGAGTTTGCAGTCAGGATCCGCAAGGGTGATCAAGTTGCACTTGAAAAATTGGTTAAAGCTAATCTCCGATTTGTGGTAAGCGTGGCTAAGCAGTATCAAAATCAAGGATTGACTTTAGGTGATTTGATAAACGAAGGCAATTTGGGATTAATAAAAGCCGCAAAAAGATTTGACGAAACGAGAGGTTTTAAATTTATATCCTATGCAGTTTGGTGGATTCGTCAATCTATACTCCAAGCTCTTGCTGAACAGTCAAGAATTGTGAGGCTGCCATTGAATAGAGTTGGTGCACTGAACAAAATCGGCAGAGCTTACAGCAATCTGGAACAGGAGTATGAACGTGAACCGACTGCCTCTGAATTGGCGAAAGAACTTGATATGGATGTGGATGAAGTTGCGGAAGCACTAAAAATTTCGGGAAGGCACATTTCGGTTGACGCTCCTTTTTCACAAGGTGAAGAAAATAGATTACTTGATGTTTTGCAAAATGAAGAACAACCTTCACCGGATTATGGGCTAATGTCGCTTTCGCTTCAAAATGATATTGAACGTGCTCTATCTACACTTACAGAAAGAGAAGCTGAAGTGATAAAATTGTACTTCGGTCTAAATAAAGAACATTCTTTAACTCTTGAAGAAATTGGTGAAAAATTTAATCTAACAAGAGAGCGTGTCCGTCAGATAAAAGAAAAAGCAATCAGAAGGTTACGTCATGCTTCTCGCAGCAGAAACTTAAGAACCTACTTAGGTTAATTTATGCAATGAAATCAGTCTTTCGACAGATAACCGTTTTAATTCTTATTATTTTTATTTACTCTTGCAGTTCCTCATCAACTTCGCAAAGATACAACAAGCAACCCGAACCAAAAGAAGAACCGAAAAATGAAGTTAGATTCTCTTCAAAAGATGATCCCGATCCTGTAAAGGAAAAGGAGAATAAAACAGTCACAAATCCAAATTTTACGGATTATGCAGACCCTGATGCAATACCCGAAGAAGAAATTGCAATCGACAGAAAAGAATTTCTTCGAAAATATGATAAGATGGCCAATTACAGCATTGCTCTAACTTTAAGAGAAAAAATTATTTTCGAAATAATTTCTTATCTCGAAACACCTTATTTATATGGTGGCAACAGTACGAATGGAATAGATTGTTCTGCGTTTACACAAAACATAATCAGCAATGCAGCAAATCAAACTATTCCGCGAACTGCAAAAGAACAGTTTGAAGTAGGTATTCCGGTTGCACAAATTTCTGAACTGCAGTTCGGAGATCTTGTTTTCTTCGATACCACAAGGAGAAGCTATCCCGGGCATGTAGGAATTTATATGGGAGAAGATCTGTTTGCTCATTCGAGCCAGTCGCAAGGTGTAGTTATTTCATCTATTCAAAGCGATTATTATAGAAACAGATTTGTCGGCGGAAGAAGACTTACGGAAGATTTAAATAAATAATTTAGTAGTTTTATAATCGTCGAATTCAAAAATGAAGAGGTAAAAAATGGATTACAGAATTGAAACCGATACGATGGGCGAAATGAAAGTGCCTTCAAATATGTATTACGGAGCGCAAACTGCTCGTTCTTTACAAAATTTCAAGATTGGAGGAGAAAGATTTCCTAGAGAATTAATTAGAGCATTAGGTGTTTTAAAGAAAGCAGCGGCTCTTACAAATGTTGAACTGGGAACGATGACCAAAGAAAAAGGCGATTTGATTGTTCAAGCAGCAGATGAAGTGATTGATGGAAAACTTGACGATCATTTTCCGTTAGTGGTTTGGCAGACAGGCAGCGGTACGCAGACAAATATGAATTCAAACGAAGTAATTGCTAACCGTGCAATCGAACTTGCGGGTGGTGAAATCGGCAGTAAAAAACCAATTCATCCGAACGATGATGTGAACAAAGCCCAGTCCTCAAACGATACTTTTCCCACTGCGATGCACATTGCCGCAGTAGAAGAAATATACAGAAGACTTATCCCCATGGTTACGAAACTGAGAGATGCCATGCAGCAGAAAGCCGATGAGTTTAAAGATATTATTAAAATAGGAAGAACTCATTTGATGGACGCAGTTCCGCTCACATTAGGTCAAGAGTTTTCCGGATATGTGCAGCAATTAACAAACGGTTTAGCTCGAATCGAATCGTGTCTTCCAAGATTATCGGAACTTGCTTTGGGCGGCACTGCCGTTGGTACCGGACTTAATACACACAAAGATTTTGCCGAAACTGCGGCCAAAAAAATATCGGAAATTACAGGTAGAAAATTTGTCTCTGCACCCAATAAATTTGAAGCACTAGCTGCGCACGATGCAATTGTTGAAGCAAGCGGAGTAATGAAAACTCTTGCTGCATCACTGCACAAAATCGCAAACGATATCCGCTGGTTAGGTTCTGGTCCAAGATGCGGCATAGGCGAAATTTCTCTCCCGGCAAACGAACCGGGCAGTTCAATTATGCCGGGTAAGGTTAATCCGACTCAACCAGAAGCCATGACGATGGTTTGTGCTCAAGTTATGGGAAATGATGCAGCAATAAATTTTGCCGGTGCAAGCGGAAATTTTGAATTAAATGTGTATAAACCGGTAATGATATTCAATCTTCTTCAGTCAATTAGGTTAATTGCCGATTCTTGTGAAAGCTTCACAGACAATTGTGTCGTTGGAATAACTCCGAATAAAGAGAATATTAAAAATCATCTTACAAACTCACTTATGCTTGTTACGGCACTAAATCCTCATATCGGATATGATAACGCTGCAAAAGTAGCTAAGAAAGCTTTCAATGACGGAATCACATTAAAACAGGCAGTGGTTGCACTTGGTTTGTTGACCGAAGAAGAGTTTGATGAAAAAGTAAAACCTGAAAATATGATTGGTCCTAAGAGTTGATTTGTTGTGAACGAAATAATTTTGAATATTTATCTAATTATTGAAAACGGATTTGTAACCGGATTCAAAGCAAAAGCGTATGAAAAGGAAGGTGAGGATAATTCTAAAATCGCCTTCCTTAAGTCACGAGTCATTACTGATTTTGAAACATCATATCACTTCGATGCTCCCATCAGCAGAACAGGGAAATGGATGAAGTATAACAGCTTTGCAAAACTTGAGAAGCAAGGCATGCATTTTCAACTTTTTGAGGACATCTTTTCGAAATTTTCGGTACCGGAAAATCCTTTGATATGTGTCACTCCTGTTGTGGATGGAGAAATTTATAGTAATTAAAAATTTTTGGAGTTGAATATAGAATATGGAAAATAAAGAATTATTGCAGAAAGCTATTAATACTATTAGATTTTTAGCCGTTGACGCGGTTCAAAAAGCCAATTCCGGACACCCCGGAATGCCTATGGGAATGGCATCACTTGGATTTAGATTGTTTACAAAATATCTGAAACATAATCCAAAAAATCCAAACTGGATAGACAGAGACCGATTTGTTCTTTCAGCTGGGCATGGGAGCATGCTCCTTTACTCTTTGCTCCACCTTACCGGTTATGATTTATCTCTCGAGGATATTAAAAATTTCCGGCAATGGCGGAGTAAAACACCGGGTCATCCCGAATTCGGTTTAACACCAGGTGTGGAAACTACAACCGGACCTTTAGGACAAGGAGTGGCGAATGCCGTTGGAATGGCTGTAGCACGTGCTCACTTATCTGCGATATTTGATAAACCTGATATTCAACTTTTTGATCATTATATTTTCTGCATCGCCGGTGACGGTGATATGATGGAAGGTATTTCACATGAAGCCGCTTCCTTTGCTGGGCATAATCAGCTAAAAAACTTAATACTGTTCTATGATAACAATAACATTACAATTGATGGCGAATTATCCCTTGCGATGTCCGAAAATGTGGCTCAAAGATATGAATCATATGGTTGGGAAATTTTGAAAATCAAGGATGTTAATAATTTATCGGAAGTTGATGCTGCGATTGAGAAAGCTAAGAAAAGTTCCAAACCGGTTTTTATTGTTACAAATACTAATATCGGTTTTGGAAGTCCGGCTAAACAAGATACTTCAGAGGTTCATGGTTCTCCGCTTGGGGATGAAGAGATTAAGGCGACTAAAAAGAATCTAAAGTGGCCGGAAGAAAAAGATTTTTTTATCCCTGCTGATGTAAAAGATTATTTTAATTCTCTTTCTCTAAAGTATAGAGATTATGAATTAAAGTGGAATTCAAAACTTGATAAATATTCTCAACTTTATCCGGAAGATCATAAAAAACTAAAGAATTATTTTAACAATGATTTCGAAGTTAATTGGAATGATTTATTTGATTCGTTGAAGAGTATTGAAAAATCTGCTACAAGAAATATTTCCGGCCAAGTTATTAATCACATTGCTGACCAAATACCGAACTTGATAGGTGGAAGTGCGGATTTGACACCATCAAACAACACTTCTATTAAATCAACTTCTAATTATTCAAAAGACGACTATTCCGGACGATATATTCATTATGGTATTCGTGAACATGCCATGGGTGGTATTATGAACGGCATGAGTTATTATGGAGGCATCCGTCCATACGGCGGAACATTTTTGGTCTTCAGCGACTATATGCGACCATCAATCAGACTTGCGGCTCTTTCCCATCTTAATCCAATTTATATTTTTACACATGACAGCATCGGTTTGGGAGAGGACGGACCAACTCATCAACCGATTGAGCACATTTCAGCGCTCAGAGCAATTCCACAATTAATTGTTATGAGACCCTCAAATGCAGTTGAAACCGCAGCTTGTTGGCAGACTGCATTAGCTTTAAAGGATCGACCATCTGCGATTTTATTAACTCGTCAGAAAATAAAATTTTATTATTCACCAAATTCAATCGAAGGAACAAAAAAAGGTGCATATATTCTTATTGATTCTGATGGAACTCCGGATATAATAATAATAGCATCTGGTTCTGAAGTTGAACAAGCAGTTGAAGCTGCAAAATTGTTGGAAAGCGATAGTATAAAAGTAAGAGTAATAAGCTTCATAAGTTGGGAACTATTTGAAGAACAGAAAGAGGAATATAAAAATTCTATTCTTCCTTCTTCGATCAAAAATCGACTTGTAATTGAAGCTGGAATTCCGCAAGGTTGGGAAAAATATGCCGGGGATGGAGGCAGGATAATCGGAATAAATAAATTTGGGGCTTCGGCGCCCAGCGAAGTTCTTTTTCAAGAATATGGTTTTGGGGTGGAGAATATTGTGGAAGAATGTAAAGCTATACTAAATATTTAATCAAAACAAAACCGCCGATTAAAAGAATTGTAAAAACTATTGCGAGCAGATTAAAATATTTATCAATAAAACTTCTGATCTGCTCGCCAAATTTCCAAATTAAAAAAGCCACTAAGAAAAATCGAGCAGATCTGCTGATTAAACTGGCGATCATGAACATTATTAAGTTGATGTCGAAAGCACCGCTGCTAATTGTAAACACTTTATATGGAATGGGAGTAAAGCCGGCTGTGAAAATTATCCAAAAATCCCATTGTTCATATAAATCTTTAACGTAATAAAAAACTTCGTGCGTAAAACCGGGGATATTCGCAAAAAAGAAATTTGCTACCGAAGAAAATTCTCCCGGCTGATTCCACCAAATAAAATATCCAATTGCATATCCAAGAATTCCTCCTAACACCGATGATATTGATGCTTGAGCAGCGAACTTAAATGCTTTAGCCTGAGCTCCTAAAATTAGAGCTATTAATAAGGGATCCGGCGGTATTGGGAAAAAAGAGGATTCAGCAAAAGAGAGTAGTATTAATGCAATAGGACCATAAGGTGTTTCTGCCCAGTGAAGAACCCAATCATATGTTTTTCTTACTATTTTCATAAAATAAAGGTTGCATTATATCAAATTATTTCATCCAAAAAAAATTGTTAATCAAAATATTTATCTCTGTAATTCTGTTGCATTTTTGAATGCCGGCAATTAAATTGGAGCAAATTTTTGAGGGAGAGAACTATGCCGATTTTGAAACCTTTCAAAACCAGTGCTGAGTTGTTTACATATCTTACAACCGACTTCAAAAAGTCGGGACCAATCTTGATGGAAAAAGTTAATGACAAGTATCAAGGGATTTCAACAGAAGAGTTCAAATCAGCAATTGTTGAAGCCGGAAACGGATTGAGTTCGCTTGGTGTTGGCGACGGGGATAAGATTGCGATAATTTCGGAAAATCGTCCCGAGTGGGTTTACGCAGATATGGGAATTCTCGGTCTTGGAGGTGTAGATGTTCCGCTATATCCTATCCTTACTTCTGATTCGATTGAATACATTCTCAATGATTCAAA
The DNA here is from genome assembly GCA_024103215.1 of Melioribacteraceae bacterium. Classification (GTDB taxonomy): domain Bacteria; phylum Bacteroidota; class Ignavibacteria; order Ignavibacteriales; family Melioribacteraceae; genus JAGFIY01. Next base: position 13,305 of record JAGFIY010000155.1, read on the forward strand.
ATCAATAGGAATATTTGTTTCTAATCAGTTTCAATTAAACAAGGTTTTGAAAATTTGGAATAAATGTAAAACGCTCAAATTCATTATTGTTATGTCCGAAATTGATACGGCTTCTCATAATAATGTTTATACACTTTCTGCGCTTCGCGGTATGGGAAGAGAACTCGTTTACCAAAAGGGAGATACCTTTTCATCAACTCTTCCAAATGTTAAACCGGATCAATTATGTACGCTTATTTATACTGCAGGTACAACAGGCGAACCAAAGGGAGTAATGCTTACTCATTGGAATATCTTTTCCAATGTGCAAGCTGCGCATCAGATATTCAATATGACCCAAGAAGATTTGTTCCTATCATTTTTACCGTTAAGTCATGTGTTTGAACGGATGGCGGGTTACTATACGGCACTTGCCTGCGGGGCAACAATTGCTTATGCGGAAGGAATAGAAAAAATTGCTGCGAACTTAGCCGAAGTTCGTCCTACGGTAATGACAGCGGTTCCAAGATTATTTGAAAGAATGTATTCTAAGATAAAACGAAATGTTGAGAAATCTCCGGAGAAGAAACAAAAGATTTTCAATTGGGCTGTTTCACTTGGTAGGGAAGTTGCAGCATTGAAAAAATCGAGTGAAAGTATTCCGATTAGCCTTAACTTAAAACATAAATTGGCTGATAAGCTCGTTTATCAAAAACTGAAAGCAGCTACCGGCGGACGATTAAGATTTTTCATTTCAGGTGGAGCCGCACTTGCACGCGAACTTGGAGAGTTTTTTGAAGCAGTTGGTATAAAAGTAATCGAAGGATACGGCCTTACTGAATCATCCCCGGTTATTAGCGCAAATCGATTGAACGATTATAAATTCGGAACTGTCGGAAAACCGCTTCCAGGAGTTGAAGTAAAGATTGCAAAGGACGGTGAAATTCTTGCTTATGGACCGAATATAATGCAAGGTTATTATAACCGTAAAAAAGAAACTGAAGAAACAATTAAAGATGGTTGGCTTCACACGGGTGATATCGGTGTGTTCGATGCTGACGGGTTCCTAATTATTACAGATAGAAAAAAGCACTTGTTCAAAACTTCAGGAGGAAAGTATGTAGCGCCTGCACCTATCGAGAATATGTTTTTGGGTAGCAGGTATATTGAACAATTTGTATTGATTGGAGATAGAAGAATGTTTCTAAGTGCTTTGATTGTTCCTGATTTCGAAGCGCTAAAAGAATATGCAGATGCTCACAGAATATCGTATAATAATCCCGAAGAGCTAACAAAGTTGAAGCAGATTTATGAATTACTGGAAAAGGATCTTGCACAATTCCAAAAGAAGTTGGCAAACTTCGAACGGGTTAGAAAATTTACAATTCTTGATAGACCTTTCTCAATTGAAACAGGGGAACTTACACCAAAATTAAGTGTTAAGCGTAAAGTTATTGAAGAACGTTATCGGGATTTGATCGAGGATATGTATAAAGGACTTGAGGAAAAAGCATAATTGAAAAAAGCCGGCTTCTGCCGGCTTTCTATTCCAATCGATTTAATTAGCTCATCGGATTTTCATATATTTGTAATTCTTTAATTAAGCGGAATCTAAATTGAAACAAGAAAAAATACTTGTTACTTCGGCATTACCGTATGCCAACGGCCTTATTCATCTAGGTCATTTAAGCGGCGCATATCTTCCTGCTGATATTTTTGTAAGATATCACAGATTGAAGGGAAGCGACATAATCTATATTTGCGGTTCGGATGAACACGGAGTTCCGATAACAATAACTGCTGATAAAGAAGGAATTACACCGCAGCAAGTAATTGACAGATTTCACAATTCAAACAAAGCCACATTCGAAAAATTCGGAATGAGTTTCGATATTTATTCAAGAACATCACTCCCTATTCATCACGCAACGGCACAGGAATTTTTCCTAAGCTATTATGAACAAGGACTTTTAAGTGAAAAGAAAACTCTTCAATTCTTTGATGCGAAAGCAAATATGTTTCTTCCGGATAGATACGTTGAAGGTACATGTCCAAAGTGCGGTTATGAAGAAGCCAGGAGCGATGAGTGCGAAAAATGCGGTTCGTTATATGATCCAAGTGAATTGTTAAATCCTAAAAGTAAGATCTCAAACTCGACTCCACAGTTAAAAGAAACTTCACATTGGTACTTCCCGCTAGGAAAATTTCAAGAACGCCTGGAAAAATATATTGATGAAAAGAATAAATCGTTCAAGTGGAAAGAGAATGTACTCCAATACTGCCGAGGCTGGTTTAATGATAAACTTGCTGATAGAGCCGTAACCAGAGATTTAGACTGGGGAGTTAAAGTTCCGATTGAAAATGTTAAGGGTAAAGTGCTGTATGTTTGGTTTGAAGCCGTGCTTGGTTATATTTCCGCAACAAAGGAGTTATCGATAGCTAAAAATGAACCATCACTTTGGAAAAAATATTGGCAGGATGAAAAAACAAGATACATTGCATTTATCGGCAAGGATAACGTTGTTTTTCATACAATAATTTTTCCGGCAATGTTAATGGCTTGGAATGACGGCAATAGCGATAAATTTCTCCTTCCAGAAAATGTACCGGCAAATGAGTTCTTAAATTTTGAAGGGAAAAAGTTCTCAAAATCCAGAGGGTGGGGAATTGATGTGGATGAATTTCTAGAACTATTTCCTGCTGATTCCTTGAGGTATGCTCTTGCTTCAAATCTCCCTGAAACTAAGGACACTGATTTTTACTGGAGAGAGTTTCAACTTAAAAACAATTCTGAACTTGCTGATATTCTCGGAAATTTTGTGAATCGTACATTCACATTTGCATCAAAACATTTCAACAGCCGAGTCCCTAAGTTAGATGAATTGAATGATCGCGATAAAGAGATGCTTGAGCGTATAAAAAATGCACCAAAATTAATTGGTGATTTGATAGAAAAATATAAAATTAAAGATGCGGTATTCGAAATGATGAATTTTGCCCGTGCAGGGAACAAATATTTTAACGATTCCGAGCCTTGGGTAACTGTTAAAAACACTAAACAAAAATGCGGAACTACCATAAATATCTGTCTTCAAACAATCTACACCCTTGCTGAAGTTTTTCATCCGGTCATTCCATTTTCAAGCGAAATAATGTTTAAGATGTTAAATGCAAAAAAAACAAATTGGATGAAAAGCGGTATCCCTCAATTGGATGAGAACCATGAACTTGACAAGTCTGAAATTTTATTTACTAAGATTGAGGATAGTTTAATCGAAAGCCAAGTTAATAAATTAGGAAGGGTGGAAAACGAAGATGCTCCGGACTTGCTTCCGGAAATAAATTATGAAGATTTTGCAAAACTTGATCTTAGAACTGCTAAAATTATTGGTGTTGAAAAAATTAAGAAAAGTGATAAACTTGTAAAACTGCAAGTTGATTTGGGTTTTGAAAAAAGACAAATAGTTGCCGGTATCTCAAAACATTATGAGGCTGAAGAGTTAATCGGGAAAAACATAGTTGTAGTTGCAAATTTAAAATCGGCAAAGTTATTCGGGCACGAGTCACAAGGGATGGTTCTTGCTGCAGAAACAAAGGACGGAAATTTGTTCCTGCTTGAACCTAATGGCAAAAGCGGTTTGGGATCAAAGGTAAAATAAAATTCTGTGATGATCAAAAATCAAAAAGCCGAAAGAAACAAGACTATCACACTAACTCCAGAAGAGCAAAAATTCTATTCAGGATCACTTCTTAATATTAATCAGAATCTTACCGTTGATGAATTAACAAATAAAATCATCAATAATGATCTTTTTGAAATACTCGATTTTCTGCCCGACGATTTTATTGATCTTCTGATTATTGATCCACCTTATAATCTATATAAGTCATTCAACAAAACAACATTTAAGAAAACAAGCAACGAAAATTACGGTATTTGGATAGAAAGTTTTTTGCATAAGCTAAAAAGATGTATGCGTGAAGATGCATCAATTTACTTTTGCGGGGATTGGATATCATCTCAAATTATTCCCTCGGTACTTGAAAAATATTTCATTCTTAAAAATCGGATCACTTGGGAGCGCGAAAAGGGAAGAGGAGCAAAAAGGAACTGGAAAAACTGTTCCGAGGATATCTGGTTTGCAGTGAATTCTGAAAGCTATAAATTTAATCCCGACTCGGTAAAATTGAAAAGGAAAGTGCTGGCTCCTTACAGAGATTATAACGGACAGCCAAAGGATTGGATTGAAGAATCCGATGGAAGTTTTAGACTCACTTTCCCTTCCAACTTATGGACTGATATTTCGGTTCCATTTTGGTCGATGCCCGAAAACACCGAGCATCCAACCCAAAAACCGGAAAAGCTGATAGCAAAATTAATTTTGGCTTCCACCGATGAAAATGACTTAGTGTTCGATCCGTTTCTAGGTTCTGGTACAACTGCAGTTGTTGCGAAAAAATTAAATCGTAAATTCAGCGGTGTTGAACTTGATAAACATTATGCTCTTCTTGCCCAAAAAAGATTAAAAATTGCTGAAACTGAAACATCAATACAAGGGTATAAAGACGGTGTTTTCTGGGAAAGAAACACTAAGCTTAAGCGCCAATAATGCATTTCTTAATTTGCATTTACCTTGATTTTGGTTGCATCTATAAGTAAAATTCTAAATTAAATTTAATTAGAAATTGGAGGATATTCTTACATGCAAGGATTACGTTTTGCTTTTATTTTTACTTTTGTTACCCTTTTATTTTTCGCATGCTCACCCAAAAATTCTGAGATAGTTGTTGCAACTTTTGACGATAAGTCAATTAGTTTTGATGAATTACAGAGTGCATATGAAACCAACAAAATTGGTACAACAAATACAGGAAGCGGTTCGATTGATGAGTATAAAGAATTTACCGATCTATACCTAAACTACAAAATGAAATTAGCCGAAGCAGAAGAAAGAGGTTATAAAAATGATCCAGCGGTTAAAGAAGAATTACTGGAGTACAGAAGGACTGTCGGAGTACCTTATTTTGTAGAGAAACATCTTATTGAACCGGCTTTGAAGGAAATGTATGAGAATCGAAAGGAAGAAATTAGGGTAAGTCATATTTTGATAAGATTTGAAAAAATTTCTCCCGAAGAAGCTAAATCAAAAGCCGATACTGTTCTTATGAGGTTAAAAGCCGGGGAAAAATTCGAAGATCTGGCAGCTGAGTATTCCGAAGATATTTACTCTAAAGACCAAGGGGGAGATATTTACTATGTTACTGCAGGTCAAGTATTGCCTGAATTTGAAAGAGCAGCATATAAAATGAAAGTTGGGGAAGTATATCCTGAACCGGTAAAAACAAAATACGGTTATCATATTTTGAAAGTGACAGAGCGTCAAAAAAGAATTCCAAAAATAAGAGCAAGTCACATTTTGGTTCAATTTAAAAACGACAGCGGCAATGTTGATACAGCTTATGCTTTTGAAAAAATTTTGAAAGTAAAAGCACGATTAGATGCCGGCGAAGATTTTGCCGAAGTTGCAAAAGAAACCTCCGATGATAGAGGCACAAAAGAAAAAGGCGGCGATCTTGGATTTTTCCAAAGAAGAATGATGGTTCGTCCTTTTGATGAGGCTGCTTTTAAGTTGGAAGTTGGTCAAATGTCGGACATCGTTGAATCACCATATGGCTACCACATAATCAAATTAACTGAAAAAGAAAGTTACCCTTCTTATGAAGATGATAAATCCGAACTTAGAAAATTTTACGAGCGAGCCGGGTTCGAATATGATTTTAATAACCTAATCGACTCTCTAAAGAGTAAATACAATTACAAACAATACGACGATATTCGGCAAGTAGTAGGAAGATCGGATGGTCAAACAACTTTTGGTGAGAAGTATTGGGAAAGTGAGTTAAGGGATTCTTTGAAGAATTTATACGTCTGTCAAATACTTGGAAATGATATTCCTTCAGACAGCCTATTTAAGTTCGCTGAAACTAATAAATCATTCAAAGGTTACGGGATTAATGGAAATAAAATTTCTGAAGCTATACGGCAGTTTACAGATGAATGCTTGATTCACGAGGAAGTTAAAGCAATATCTAACTCTGATCCCGAATTTATGCGGATGATGGAGGATTATGAAAACGGAATTTATATCTTCCGTCTGCAAGACGAAGAGGTTTGGCAGAAAATTGAAGTCGATAGTACGCAATTAATAAAACTCTGGGAAGAAACAAAGGAAAATTATCGGCTTCCGGATCGCGTGACTTTTGCCGAATTATTTTCAATCAAAAAAACAAAACTTGATCAATGGGCTGATACACTTAAATCAATTGATGATTTTGAAAAGTTTGTTGCGGAAAATACGGAACGAAGAAAGAAAAATGTTGACGACGGAATTTACACTCTTGTTGACGCAAACAGTTCGATAATGGCACAGAAAGCTGATTCAATGGAAGTTGGACAAATCTCCGAACTCTTTGAATCCACTGCAGGCTGGAGCATCGTTAAAACACTTGGGAAAGAAGAAGCTAGACAAAAAACTTACGAAGAAGCTTTGCCCGAAGTTGCTAGTTTATATCAAGACCGTGAAAGTAAAAGACTTGAAAAAGAATTTTTACAGTATTTGAAAGATAAATACAACCCAAAACCGAATTATGAATTATTACAAGAAGCAATTGAATCGGGTAAAATGTAAAACATTACTTTTTTTGATTTCATTTGCATTTTTAATTTCGTGTGACGAAAAGAAAAAACCAGATGAATATGAAGCGATTGTCGGAAGCGAGATTCTGACTAAATCCGATGTTGATAATGCATTGAGTTCTTATAAGTATTCTAAACTTTATCGGGAGGAGTACATCAGTCGCTGGGTTGAGACTGAACTTCTTTATCAAGAAGCTTTGAGTGAGGATATAGTTTCCGACAGTATTTTTAATTCGATAATTTCGAGTAGCAGAAAAGAACTTGCGTCAGCGTTGCTTGTTGAAAAATATCTCAACGAAAACATCCCCGAGGCAACTAATTCGGAACTTGAAAATTATTTTGAAGAGAACTCCGAGGAGTTTTTGTTAATTGATGATGCATTCCTACTGAATACAGTTGCATTTTCTAACGAAGAAAAAGCAATTCGTTTCAGGTCGATAGTTGTTGACTCGGATTGGAAAAAAGCATTGAGTGTCTTCAGAGGCGATGCTTCTTTAATCGAGTACCAAAATGAAGTATTTAAATATAAGCACGATATTACTCCAACAGAACTTTTGAGAGCACTTAACAGGTTAAGCAATGGTGAAGTCTCAATTGTAATCGAAACGGAACCAAATATTTATAGAGTTGTCAAACTGACCAAGCGATTAGTAAAAGGTGTGATACCAGAATTTGCTTACGTGAAAAAATTAGTGACCCAGCGATATTACATTTCAAAACGAAACGAACTTTTAGGGAAATATTTGCAAGAACTTTTTACAAAATATGATGCTTCTATAAGGAAATAAATATGCGAAAGATTTTATTCTTATTATTACTAGTTAATTCGATTATTTCGGCTCAGGAAGTTTTGGATAAAATTGCTGCCGTTGTAAATAATGAAATTATTTTACTCTCCGAGGTTAATTGGTACACACAAGTTGCTGCGGTTCAACAGAATTTGAACCCGGATGACCCTGAATTGAAAAAACAAATACTTAACAAAATGATAGAGGATAAACTACTTCTTGCTCAAGCCGAATTAGATTCAATTCAGGTAACAGATCAAGAAGTTGAAGCTCAGATCGAATCTCAGATAAGTTATTTAATTAATCAATACGGTGGTTCTCAGGAAAGATTTGAACAAGCTTACGGAATGTCAGTTGAACGAATTAAAAGAAAACTTCGAGAGGATACACGAAAAAATTTGATGGCTCAAAGATTAAAGCAGCAAAAATTCGGAAAAATAGAAGTAACAAAAAGAGAAGTGGAAGATTTCTTTACGGAGTACAGAGATTCATTGGGACAGATTCCCGAAAAGTTTGAGATTTCTCATATATTCATTAATCCGAAAGCCGGTGAAAAAGTTAAACAAAATGCGAAAGAGTTTGCTCAAACTTTACTCGATTCGATAAAAAACGGAGCAGATTTTGCAGAACTTGCTCGAACTCACTCCGATGATCCGGGGAGTAAAGCCGTCGGCGGTGATCTTGGATTCGTAAAACGAGGTGTATTCTTTCCTGAATTTGAAGCCGCTGCATTTAAACTTAATGAGGGAGAACTTTCCGAAGTTATTGAATCTCCTGTAGGTTTTCATATTATTCAGCTTCTTGAAAGACGTGGTGAATCAATACATACAAGGCACATCCTTATAAGCGTGAAAATTGATGATGATGCTGATCTTCGCGCAATTGAATTGCTGACCGAAATAAGGGATAGTATATTGAACAAAGTTAACACCTTTGAGTACTTTGCAAAAAAGTACAGTGATGATGAATCATCAGCTAAATTCGGAGGTAAGCTTGGGACCTTTGAAAAAGGGCAGTTGGATAAATCGATGCAGGATCAAGTGTTCAAATTAAAAGTAGGGGAAATAAGCTTTCCGAAGAGGTTGGAAGTGGGAAGAGGATCATATGGCTTTCATATAATTCGTTTGGATAAACGAATCGAGGCACATATGCCTTCGCTTGAAACTGATTACGAAGAGATTAAACGAATTGCCGAGTTCAAAAAAAGTGAAGATCTTTTCAATGAATGGCTTGGCGACGTTAAAGAAAAAATATATTGGGAAATTAAAATTTAAGGAATAATTTGACTGATACTAAAGCTATTTCTGATAAAGCACTTGCAGATAACTTAAAAGAAGACATCAAAAAAATTAAAACCGAACTCGGTAAAGTAATTATCGGTCAGCATCAAATCGTAGATGATTTACTGATTAGTTTGTTTGCCAAAGGACACTGTTTACTGGTTGGTGTTCCGGGTTTGGCAAAAACACTTCTTATAAAAACTCTTGCTGAGGTCCTGGACCTCGGGTTCAGCAGAATTCAATTTACCCCAGATTTGATGCCAAGTGATATTACCGGTACGGAAATTATCGAGGAAGATGCTGTCTCGAAAAAACGTTCGTTCCGTTTCATTCAAGGTCCAATTTTTTCTAATATTATTCTTGCTGATGAGATAAACAGAACACCTCCTAAAACACAATCGGCTTTGCTTGAAGCAATGCAGGAACACTTTGTAACCGCCGCCGGAAAGTCATACAAATTAGACGAACCCTTCTTCGTACTCGCAACACAAAATCCTATCGAACAAGAAGGTACCTATCCGCTTCCCGAAGCACAGCTCGATAGATTTATGTTCAGTCTATGGCTCGATTATCCGGAATATGCAGAGGAGATTGAGATTATCAAAACAACTACCGGTGACTATTTCCCTGAATTGAATAAAATATTATCGGCTGATAAAATTATTCAATATCAAGAATTGGTTAGAAAAGTTCCGGTCGCGGATAATGTAATTGAATTTGCAGTTAAAACGGTAATTGCTACAAGAGAAAAAAATAGTTTACCTGAACTTAAGGAATTAATTTCTTGGGGTGCCGGACCTAGAGCTTCACAGTATTTGATACTTGCAGCTAAAACACGCGCATTGTTTGATGGGCGATATTCGCCGAACATTGATGATGTTCGAAATTCGATGATTCCGGTATTGCGGCATAGGATTATTCCAAGCTTCAGTGCTGAGGCAGACGGAATAGATTCAGTTAATATAATCCACAGAATTTTGCAAAATCAGAATTAGGGTGAGGTGAGGTTGAAAAGATCTTTTACGCAGTTCATCTATATAATTTTTACTTCTCTTTTAGCGTTAGTTTCATGTTCAGATGAAGCAGATCAAAAAATTACAACCAACGTTTCAACGATTATCAGTGAACCTAATATTTTCGGTTTTTACGATGACTCACTCAATTATTCAATTAAAGAAGTAAGTCCAAATGAAACTCTTACAGATATTCTAATTCCTTATGGTGTTCCGTACGAAACTATTTTAAAAATGACGGAAGTTGACAGTGATCTTTTTGACGAAAGAAAAATCAGAAGCGGAAATAATTTTATTCTTTTTACCGAACAAGATTCACTCGAATCAATTAAGTATATCATTTATGAAGCTGACCCGGTTAATTATGTTTTGTTTGAGTTTGGGGATTCCTTAACCGTAAACAAAGGACAAAAAGAAATTAGGAGGACCGAAAAAGAATTTGCCGGTGTTATTAGCAGTTCGTTGTTTGAAACTATTTCAGCTCAAAATGAAAGTCCTGTTCTTGCTTTGAAATTAGCAGATGTATTCGCATGGCAGATTGATTTTTATGGAATTCAACAAGGTGATTATTTTAAAGTTATTTATGATGAAGCATTCATCGGATCGCAATCAATTGGTATAGGTAGAATTAAAGCAGCACTTTTTAATCACCGCGGTAAGGATTATTGGGGATTTTATTTTACCCAGGAAGATGAAATAGATTACTTTGACGAGAATGCAAACAGTTTAAGAAAAGCATTTCTCAAAGCTCCGTTAAAGTTTACACGAATAAGCTCACGTTTTACGCACAGCAGACTTCATCCGGTTTTAAAGAAGCATCGTCCGCATCTTGGAGTTGATTACGCTGCTCCAACAGGCACACCTGTTCAAGCAATCGGTGACGGAGTTGTACAAGAAGCACAATATAAAGGCGGAAACGGTAATTATGTGAGAATTAAACACAATTCGACTTATTCGAGTGGTTATCTTCACTTATCTAAATACGGAAAAGGAATAAAACCCGGAGCTAGAGTTAAACAGGGTCAAATAATAGGATATGTGGGAAGTACAGGTTTATCGACCGGTCCTCATTTGGATTTACGATTTTGGAAGAATGGTCAGCTTGTAAATTATTTGACTCAGGAATTTCCCCCTTCAAAACCAATAAGCAAGGAAAATAAAGCGGCTTATGATTCATTAAAAACTGAAATGATAAACCGCCTTAATGAAATTCAAATCGGTAATTCCGAAAAACCCAATCTGGCTGCGAAATAACAAAATTTATTTTGCGCCGAGTTCAAGTTTGAGATAGATTGCTTCTTCACCTCGTTTAAGTTCGATTTCAACAACATCACCGGGGACATATTCCTGCAGAGCGTAAACATAATCGTAAATGTTATTTATCGATCGATCGCCAAATTTAATCATTATATCACCACCTTTTATTCCTGCTTTTTCAGCGGGACTTCCCGGAGATACTCCCGTTAATCTAAAACCTTCGCCGGAATATGCATAATCCGGAATTGTGCCAACATAAACCTTCCAACCTCCCATATTACTTTCCTGCTTTCTAGGAACGTTTATATAATCAGGTTTTGTTTCAAGATTATCAATCTCGCGAGTTATATCATATACGAAATCAAGAATATGTTTCTGTCCGGTAATATTTATTTTATCAGCATCATCAGATGGTCTGTGATAATCAGTATGAGTGCCGGTGAAGAAAAATAATACGGGAATTTCTTTTCCATAGAAAGATGAATGATCACTGGGACCATAACCGTCCTCATTTAGCGAAAGATTGAATCTATTATTGTTTTTTGTTTCGATTATTTCTTCCCATTTAGATGAAGTTCCAGTACCAAATATCGAAAGTGACGTGCCGTCATCCATTCTTCCTATCATATCCATGTTGATCATTGCTGTTACGTTTTCAATAGGTTCTGGAAAATTATTTACGAGATAGTTTGATCCAAGTAATCCAAGTTCTTCTCCAGAAAATGCAAAAAAGTAGAAAGATCTTTTTGGTTCGATTTCACCAATGCTGAGTTTCTCGGCGATTTCTAGCACGCCGGTTGTTCCCGAGGCGTTATCATCTGCACCGTTGTGAATCATTGGTTCCTCACCACGATAAAGGGAACCATGCTGACCCATTCCCAGGTGATCGTAATGCGCTCCGATAACAATAATCTCAGTTGATAAGGTTTCATCAGTTCCTTTAAGATATGCTCCAACATTTCTTCCGATTTTTTCCGTTTCATTCACTTCAACGCTGAGGTTTACTTTTACATTTGAAAGAAGCATCGATTCCGGTTCCTTACTTTCGCTGATTCTTTTCTGAAGTTCCTTCATATCAATATTTTGCGAAGAGAAGATTTGTTCAGCAATTTTTCGGCTGATTTGAATCGCACAAAAATTGTCAATCCCCGGAGCTCGGTCATAATTAAATTCCATGAAATTATCTTCGTGGGTTTCTGGGAAAAAACCATTTACAAAAATAATTCCTAACGCACCTCTCTCTTTTGCAGCGGTAGCTTTGCTTCTGAATGCTGAGTAAGCATCGAACTGCGAATGAGGGTTTGCGTATTCGGGACTAAAGCGAAAAACTAAAACGACTTTATTTTTCACATCTATGTCCTCGTAATCATCATATTCCAATTTTGGTGCGGAAATACCGTAACCAGCAAACACAACTTCGGCATCAGCCGAACCGTGTCTGGAGAAAGGAGCAGTCATAAAATCTTTATTGAATTCCAACTCGATGACTTGTTTGTTTATTAACATTGATGCGTTATTATTTTCACCGAGCGAAATTCCTTCTATGAATGGGAATTCTTGAAAATAACTTCCGTTGAAAGCTGGAAGAAGTCCGGCTTTTTCGAATTCATTTTTTATGTATTCGCCGGCAATTCGTTCTTCGAGTGTTCCTGTGAATCTACCCTTTAATTCATCTGATGCCAAATAAGTAATATGTTCTTTTATTTCGGCTTCGGTAATATTTGGATCTTCTGTCTGAATTAAAAAACCAGCAAAGAATACCATTACAACGAGTGCAATACTCATTTTGATTTTCATTTAACCCTCTTAAGATTTTTGTTATTCCGGAACGTGAACCAGAAAATATTCTTTCGCGGATTCCCCGATTTTACTGGCTTGTCCCATTGTCATGTGCAGTTCAGATTGAGATTCGTCTTCCGCTCCGGCTTCGATTATTGCAAGATCCGAATCTTTTGCATGTTTAACTAAATTTTCACAGTAGGCAGTATCGCCTCCGTAGCAGATTGTTTTTCCTTGATAAGTAAATTTGTACCCGAGCGAAGGTATTTCGAAAGAGCCGTCCCCGGTATCATTTGGTTCTCTGTGATTTACTTTAAAAGGTTTTATTACGACGTTTTTTCTTCTAATAGCTCTTTCGGAGGTGATTTTTTTGAGGTTGATTTTATAATTTACCTCGTGTTCATAAACCTCATAAAAAGCTCTATAAATACTTTCAATTTCCACACAGCCTTCCGGATAATATATGTTCAAAGTCTTCTTCCTTCTCATTACCGTAAGATATGTAAGAAACGACCAGACACCACCCACGTGGTCATGATGACCATGAGTTATGAATATATCTGAGATATCCATAATTTCACTTGCATTAAGTGTTTTGTTCAGATCTCGCAGAATTCCATCTCCGGGATCGATTACAAAATATGAATCATCTGTTGTTAGTAAAATTCCGGTAGCAATATTTGGGATCGAACAGAAGATTTCTATGAAAAAATCATCTTTTTGCCATACTAGAGGATATTTTGGTGTATATTTTTTTTGTCTTTTGGTCAAGAAAAATTCCTTTCTAAATAATTATTTGAGCAACAAGACCACCAATAAAGAAAGCTGTTATCCAGGTTCCGATCCAAATCGAAATTCCTTCTTTCCAGCCTCGTTCTTTTAACATTACAACAAAAGATGCAATGCAAGGTACAAAGATAGTAATTGTTATGATAGCAACCGTAATCTGCATTGCAGATAATTGAATATCGAATAATCCCGCTGCACCGAAGTCTCTTCTCACCATTCCCATAATAAATGCATTTGCCGCTTCCTTGGGCAGTTTAAGCCAATTAGTTGTAAGTGGTTCAAGCAGATTCTGCCATACTGAGAGGAGGTTAGTAATCTGCATTAGTCCGATACCAAGTGCACCTACAAAAAACCAAACATAAGCTTCTTTCATAAAACCATAAGCTCTGAAAAATGTTTTCTTCAACACATTTCTTAACTGTGGAATTTTCATTGTTGGCAGATCAAGCAGAAGTGGAGAAGATTCTCCCGGAAGTAATCGATTAAGAATTGTTGAAAGTGTAATCAAAATTGTGAAGATGGTCACCATGAAAATAAGTAGTGGAACCGTTCCCGCTCGTGCGAGGAGGAATGCAATTACTGCTAACTGTGCGGAACATGGAATAACAAATTGAAGAATTGCCGTAACGATAGATCTTTCTCTATTTGTTCCTAAAATTCTTGTTGTGATGTTTGCCATTGTTATACAACCGAAGCCGAGCATAATAGGTATAACAGCCTTTCCGTTAAGTCCGATTCTGTTTAAAGTTCTGTCAAGCATTGTCGCAAGTCTTGGTAGATAACCGCTGTCTTCTAAGATTGCCATTATGAAATAAAATCCCAAAACGAGGGGAAGAAGCAAAAAGAGGAGATAAGTGATAGTCATTGTCAGCACGCCAAACTCACCAAAGAACAAAGTAGCGATCGGGTTCTCGTAAACGAAATCAGAAACCGAGCCGTCCTTTGTTGAAAAGCTTTTGAATTTTTCAGCTAATTCCGGATTTTCAGATTTACCTTGGGGGAATTCAAATGAGCGGCTGTCAATTACGTCATCATTTTCACCTAGGATTTCGACGGTGATCGTTGATGGTGTATAATCCGCGACCAGAGATTTTAAATTATATTCGAAAATACCGACACCAATTTCGTTCTCGGTGTAATCTACAACCCGCTGTGAAATCAAATCACCTACAAAGAAATATATAACTAGCAGCACAAAAGCAAGAATTGGGATTCCGGTAAATGGATTCAAGGTCATTCTTCCCAGTTTACTGAAGATTATGCCCTTTGTAGAATTTTCAAATTCAACCTGATCGACAATATTATTAACACGGTTTCTTCTTTGAATGTAAAGATACTCTCTATCATCAACAGTTCCCGGATCAGAGTTGTGACGCTTTGCGACTTCAACATCACCTTCTTTAATCAGTAATGCTTCAGCTTCGCTTCCAGTAATTTTGGCGGTATCAGAAAGTAATTCTTTAACTTTTTGATCGCAGTTACCTATGCGTGAATTTTCTATTGCAAAGTCGAGTTTGTCAAAACCTTCTTTTTTTATTGCAGAAGTTTCAATTACCTCAACCCCCAGCAGTTGGGACAGTTTTTCAACGTCGATCTTTATTTTATTCTTCTTAACTTCGTCCGAAAAATTTAGTAGAACCGATACTTTCTTTCCCATTTCGATAAGCTGCAGCGTGAGAAATAAATCCCTATGAAGATGAAGACTGTTTACAACATTCAACACTACATCTGCAGAAAGAATAACATCGCGGGCAACTTTTTCTTCTTCAGTAAATGCTGATACACCATAAGTTCCCGGCGAATCGTAAATATTATAATTTTTATATTGAGCCGAAGTTATTGATACGGTAGTCCCCGGAAAGTTTGAAACATCGACGTACATACCGCTTAGGTGATTAAAAAAAACTGACTTGCCTACATTCGGATTTCCGGCAAGCACAACTTTGGTTCTCGAGCCGGATTTGTTCGAGTTTCCGTTTGTTGGTTTTTGTTTTGACAATAAGTTTTCACTAGCAATTGTTTCTGTTTTCATATCCTTCCAATCATAAAACAATTTCGATGCTTTTTGCCAGTGCAGAACCCAGCGCAATTTCCTGCCGGTTTCTTCGCAGCACTATTGTACCTCCTGGAAGTTTTTCAATGCAGCTGACAGTTAAGCCTTCGGTAATTCCGAGTCTGATAAGTTGTGATTTTATATCGCCGTTAGGCAATTTAGCAATTGTTAAGCTGTGTCCTTTTAGTGCTTTGTCTAGAGTCAATGCCATATTCCTTTAGAAGTTTTTACATTTGTTTGGATCTTTGCATCTTGCAAAGATATTAAAAGAATAACCTGTTCTTTCCATTCCTTGTTCTTCGCAGATTCTATCGACTATTTTTTGAATTTCGTCCGAAGTAAATTCCAATATTTTCCCGCAATGAGTACAAATTAAATGATCGTGATTTTTTCTTTTAAAACTCGATTCATAATGTGCTTTGTTGTCTCCGAAATTTCGCTTTGCAAGAAGTTTACACTTTGCCAACAATTCCAAAGTATTATATACCGTTGCCCTTGAAACATTGCTGTTCTGTGTTTTCATCGAAATAAAAAGTTCATCTGCTCCAAAATGTCCGGGTTGTTCAAGTGCATAATCCAGGACTTCGAATCTTTCCGGAGTTATTCGATGTTTTCCTCGTTTTAAAAACCGCTTAAACTGCTCGTGTGCTTCTTGACTTTGAATAATTTCACCATTATTTAGATTTAGTCTGTATAAAATTAGGTAAATCAAGACGAATTTGCAATAAAAAAATACAGTAATGTATTTTTATGATTTTCGTTGATTTTGAAAAATATTAGACGTTTTTAGATGTCCAACTCATCTTACCTTTAATGTTGTTTCGGAAAATAGTAAATTTGGTTTCTTATATAATTCAGATTGCTATAATTCAAAATAAAGGAGTGTTTATGTCTGTAACTTTTGAAGTAATTGAAAGAGTCGGTACATCAAACGAATCCAGCAGCGATGCTATTAAATCAGTTGTTCTAGAAGCGAATAAGGCAAATAAAGTTGGCTGGTTCGAAGTTATAGAAGAAAGAGGTAGAGTTACACAAGATGGAAATATTGAATTTCAAGTAAAAGTAAAAATAGGTTATAAACTAGATTAAGAAAGGAGAAATTATATGTCAGTTAATATTGGTGATATAGCCCCGGATTTTTCACTAAAAAGTGAAGCTTTGGAAGAAATCACATTAAGCAGTTTCCGAGGCAAGAAAAATGTTGTTTTACTCTTTTTCCCATTTGCAAATTCAGGAACTTGTGAAAAAGAATTATGTACCATGCGGGACGGAATGAGTGCCTACGAAAATTTAGATGCTCAAGTTTTAGCAGTAAGTGTTGATAGTTATTTTACACATAAACTTTGGGCAGATCAGCAGAAATTTAATTTTCCGTTGTTGAGTGATTTCAATAAGGAAGTCTGTAAGAAGTATGATTCCTATATGGATGTTTTTGCTCCGGGTAAATTTGATTACAAAGGAGTTGCAAAACGTGCAGCTTTTGTGATCGATAAAGAGGGTAAAATTCAATATGCGGAAATTTTACCAAGTCCGGGAGACGAACCTAATTATGAAGCAATCAAAGAATCATTAGAGAAATTAGACTAAATCAAAGGGAGCTTAATTGCTCCCTTATTTAATTCTCAAGGAGATATGATGTTGAAAGTTGGTCAAAAAGCACCTCAATTTACTTTGCCGAATCAGGATGGAAATAAGATATCATTAAAAGATTATCTTGGGAAAGTTGTCGTGTTATATTTTTATCCCAAAGATATGACTTCGGGATGTACAAAGGAAGCATGTGATTTCAGAGACGAGTTCCCAAACTTCAAAAAATTAAAAGCAGAGGTTATAGGAATAAGCAAAGATTCTGTTAAGTCGCATCAAAAGTTCATCGAAAAAAATAACCTACCTTTTACCTTGTTGAGCGACGAAGAAAAGAAAGTTTTAGAAAAATATGATGTTTGGAAAGAGAAAAGTATGTATGGTAAAAAATATATGGGGATAGAAAGAACAACTTTTCTTATAGATGAAAATGGTAAAATAATCAAAATTTATCCGAAGGTTAAAGTAAACGGTCATGCTGAAAACATTTTAAAAGACTTGAAGGAACTTTATAAATAATGGTTTATGTTACAAGAAGGGAAGTCTTTAGTGCATCCCATCGATTATATAATCCGAACTTTTCCGACGAACAAAATGATAAAATCTTCGGAAAGTGCAATAATCCGAATGGTCACGGTCATAACTATGTTATCGAAGTAATTGTCGCCGGCGAAATCGATCCGAAAACAGGCTATCTTATTGACCTAAAACGGTTAAAGAGGATTATCATAGAAAATGTAATAAGTAAGGTTGATCATAAACATCTGAACAGCGATGTTGAATTTATGCGGGATGTTATCCCAACAGCCGAAAATATTGCAGTAAAATGCTGGGAACAACTAGTTGATAAAATGCCGAATGGTAAACTTTATTCGGTAAAAATTTACGAAACTGAAAATAATTACGCAGAATATAAAGGTTGATGTTTTGAATATTAATAAAGTATCCAAAAATGTGGAAGCGATCCTCAAAGAAATTGGGGAAAATCCAAATCGTGAGGGTTTAATAAAAACGCCGGAACGCGTGGCAAAAGCATATGAATTTTTAACTCAAGGTTACAATCAAAATATTGAAGACGTTCTTAACGGAGCTGTTTTTGAAGAGAAGTACGATGAGATGGTAATAGTAAAGGATATTGATTTTTATAGTATGTGCGAACATCATATGATTCCGTTCTTCGGGAAAATTCATATCGCATATATTCCGAAAGGGAAGATCGTGGGGTTGAGCAAAATTCCCAGAATTGTCGATGTCTTTGCAAGAAGATTGCAGGTTCAAGAAAGAATGACACAAGAGATTGCCGACACACTTAACAAATATTTAGATCCTCAAGGCGTTGCAATAGTTTGCGAAGCTTACCACATGTGTATGATGATGCGAGGAGTGCAAAAACAAAACTCGGTCACCACAACTAGCGCGATGGCTGGAATTTTCACCGAAGATGCCAGAACCAGGGCTGAATTCCTAAATCTAATTTCCCACAAACGAGTATGACAGATAAACCGAATATTGTATGGATTACCGGTGCAGCGACCGGAATCGGAAGAGCTTTGAGTACTGTGTTTGTTAAAAACGGACTAAATGTACTTGGTTCTTCAAGACGCGAAACACAACTCGAGAGATTTCAAAAGGAATTATCCGCCGAAAAAGGGAATTTCATTTTCGAACCCGCTGATATTTCGAAGAAAGATGACGTAGCGAGAGTAATCGAAAAGATCGAAAAAAAATACAATGTGGATTGTTTAATAAACAATGCTGGGGTTACTGCATTTAAATTGGTAACCGATACAACCTCAAAAGAAGTTGAAGAAATTATTTCAGCCAACTTGATCGGAGCGATACACACTACTCAGAGTGTTCTTCCTGGGATGATTGAACGCAATAAGGGAACAATTTTAAATATTATTTCTGCCGCAGCAACAAAGGTTTTTACGAAAAGCGGTGTATATGCTGCTTC
>JAGFIY010000026.1 GCA_024103215.1 Melioribacteraceae bacterium
TTGGATCTACTTCACAAATCAGATCGTACCAAGCCTGTCCTCGAGTAAAAGTAGGAATCCCAGGATCAGCGTTTGAAGGAGTCGCAATAGTAGTCCAATTAGTACCTTTATCGGTAGATTTATATAATCCCAATATTGAAGAAGTGCTGCTGCTTTCAACAAGTGCATAAACAATATTTGCATCCGAAGGTGCGGTTGCCAATTCGATTCTGTAAAAACCAGATGACGGGAATCCAAAACTTCCATCCGATAATTTCATCCATGCACCGGGATCACCGGAATATGAGCCATAGATACCATCTTCATAAAAATGCATTCCCATTGCGACATAGATTTTATTATCGGCACCTATTTCAAGATCGGCAGCCCTATATGTTGAAGAAGCAGTCGGTGAGGTGGTCGGATTAAGAACAACCTCCCAACTTGTGCCGCCGTTGGTGGAACGGTATAAACCGCCGGTATTTGAAAATCTGGACCTAACTGCAGCATAAACATCCCCTGTTGTGGGATGGACAAGGATATCATTGACATAATCAAATTCGTTTCCACTTGTTGAACTTAAATATGTCCATGACGTTCCGCCGTTTGTCGATTTCCAAATCCCCTGTCCACGAACTGCATCTGCATTGTACCAGCCTTCACCAGTACCAGCATAAAAAATATTTGTATTTGAAGGATCATAAGCTATGCATGAAACTGCAATATTATCCCAAAAATCATTTATCGCATTCCATGTCGGCGAGGGAACTGTAATATCGTTGGTGTACCAAAGTCCGCCGGCAACTCCGCCCGCCCATAATTTCTTGTTAGTTCCGTCATTCGGATCAAACATTAATGCGCGAATTCTTCCGCCGAAATTATCAGGACCTCTCTCCTCCCAGCCAACTGAGGCTATTTTATTTAGTGATCGGTATGCATCTGCAATATCGTAAGCTTTGAATATTCTTTCATAAGGGACATAACCCAATGCTGGATCAACAGTCATTAAAAAGTTAAGTTCGTTCGCTAAATCTGGTCTGTCGTATTTTGGAATTGATCTAAGTTCTGATTCAGAAAGATTTTGACGGTTGTTGAAGGGATGCTCTGCTAGCCAAGCTGTGTAAGTTTTTCTATCAATTTTTATTTCTTTCCCGGAATCATATACAAGATGTGTGAGAGAGAATGAAATTACCAACATTAAAACCAAAATAAAAGATGGTAATATTCTTTTCATTTTCTATCTCCTAATATTTGTTAAAAAATTTTATTCGGATATTTGATCTGTTATTAGGAGACAATATAAAAAATATTAGAAGTGAAGCAAGTGCAATGGATCACTTTGGTTTGCTTTATCTTTCTTTGTTTATAAATATTTGGACACTGTAGAAGTTTTCCGCACTTTCTTGTTTTGGAGTTTCATAAACAGAAAGTTTTAAAAAACTTCCAGGATCTGAGTTGCTCCAATAAGTTGTAGATTTTTCTCGCTTTCCTTCAGCACCAATAATCGATTTCCATTTCTTTTCGCTGATTGTAAAATTACTTAAACAATTTTTAATCGCGAGATTTGCTGAATCGAATTTTTCCAATGCGGATTCTTTTGATTCTCCTTCGAACAGTATTGCATTAAACCAGGAATTATTTACACCATAGATTCTTGATGAAACCGAGTTTTGTAATTTTATTTTCGAACCCCATTCGACATCTTGCTCAACAACTTTTCCTTTGATGAAATGGAAATCCGCCTTAAGGTGAAGCATCAATTTGTCCAAAACATTGCAAAAGTCATTCTGTGAAAAATTAAGAGCCCCCTCCGATGCATATTTATTAGTCAAAGTGTAAGAGCCGGTATCGGAAGAATCACCAACAATATAAAGCAGCCATTGACCGGATTCATTGATTCTATCATCAAACACAGCCGTAAGTGTTTCCGGGTCAGGATACTTTACAATATATTCTCCTGACGGTGGAACGAGCACTAACATTGGAACAAATTCAGCTTCGAGGTGGGAATAAAATCTATCTCCCTTCGAAAAATTAAGTTGAACCGCGTTAATTCTTCCAAGTTCCGCAGAGATTGGATCGCTTGCTTTTAAAGTTCCATCAATTATGAATTTCTCAACTCTTCCACTGTTTTGTGCAGAGAGATTAACTGCTAAAATTACATTCAGTATAATAAATAGGATTCTATTGACCATAAAAATTTTCTGTTGTTTTAGCCCTCAATATAGTGCATAGATTATCAATTAAAAAATTATTAACAATCATTTAATGCGAAGTTTGATCAATTTTATCTTCTTTAACCATAAACCAAAGCAAGGCTGAAATTCCTAATGTTGCTGCACTAATAATGAAAACTAAACTTTTGTTTTCGGCATTGCTTACTGCTTGTCCGACTCCAAAACTTGCGACTAATTGAGGCAGAACAACCGAGAGATTAAACAAACCCATAAACAAACCCATTTTTCTCTTATCTACTTTTTGAGACATTATTGCAAACGGAAGGCTAATCGTAGCTGCCCAGCCGACACCCAGAACAGCCATGATAATATAAATCACAACCGGTGTAAATCCCAAAAACAACATTGCCGCATATCCGCCTGCCATTATTGCTATTGAGATTGCGTGAGTTTTAACTTTGCCTATTCTACGCGCAACCGGTTCAAGTACTGTAACCGGAAGCAATGCACCAACTGCATTTAAAATTAAGAAACTCCAGGACACTACTCTACCCATTTCTATTCCAACATCTTCGGGAATTACAGATGCAGCATCATAACCATAAACTTCGTATTGAACATAAGGGTACATATAAATAAACATTGTTTGAATACCAATCCAAGTGAATGAATGAGCTGCAAGAACTTTTTTAAAACCTACTATTCCTGCTTCTGCTTTGGAAAGACCGTCGGATGATCTAAGCAGAACTTTTATAATAAAGAAAATTGTGATTGCGAAACATAAAATTTCTATGTAATAATTATCCATATGAAAATTTGCAAGCCGTGCCGTGAAAGCATAAATAGCATATATAAAAAATCCCCACAGCGGTTGAATATATCCAAGAATGTCTCTTAAGCTTGATTTTGTTTCATGCTTATGATCGCCATTATCTGCCGGATCATCAAAATCAAGTTCTTTCGGTTCCTCGATAAAAATAGGAGGTATAACCGAAAGTAAAAATACGAGTCCCACTCCAAAATAAATCAAAACGTAATTGTTCCACACAGCGCCGATAACATAAGCCAGTACTCCGAAAGTTCCGGAAATCGTCTGCATCCAAGTATAACCTTTTGTCCGCTCAACTCCTTCCGGAGTTACATCGGCTATAATTGACCTGGTGGGATTAAAACCGACATTTATTGCTAAATCCAAACTTAACGCAACTGCAATTGCGACACCCAAAATTCCGTCAATACCTAAAGTTGAAGAGATAACATCTAGATTTGGAAGCGCAAGCATCATTATTGCGGCAAGAAAACCTCCGATAAAAATAAATCCCCTTCTACGTCCATTCCAGAACCAAACTTTGTCGCTAATTATACCAAAAATTATCTGTCCCAAAATTCCGGCAATCGGGCCTGCTGCCCAAACTAAACCTACGTCATGAATTTCCAATCCGTATTTTGTACTCAATATCCAGCTCAGTGCAGATATCTGTACCGAAAGAGCAAATCCCATAGCTGTCGAAGGCAGACTAAGTAACGCATAAAAAGTATTAGTTAATTTCTTTTGCATTTCCAGCATAACAACCTCGGAATGAAAACTATTCTAGAATAATTATTTTATAGAAAATATGTATTTAGCAGTTCTCAAAAAACAATCCAAGCGGGTAGTTTTTATTTATGGATTTTTTCTTAAAAGTGTCTCGCATCCGAAAGAAAGTATTTCCCGTATTAGTGGCAGATTTGGAATTTTGATTAAAGGGAGTCCGAATCTTAATTTATAAATAGGTCTGAAAAGGAAGAACTCTTTGATTACGATCGAAAAACCGTTCTTTTTGTAAAGCTTTTCAAAATTACGGATTGAACATCCTGTAGAATAGTTAAACTTAACATGATGTGGAAAATTCTGGTGCTCTTTGAAGAGTTTCGCGAGTAAAGTTATAATTTTTTTGGGCAACATATGTATGTAGGGTACGGCTTTCAAAATTGAAAGTCCCACTTGCTGGTGTCCGGCAAACGGTGAATACTTCGGTGGAAAACTTACAAACAGATAACCTCCTTCTTTTAAGAGTTTATTCAAATTTGCAAATGCCGTTTCTTTATCAATTACATGCTCAATTACTTCTCGCATAATAATGAAATCAAATTCATTTCCCGTTTGTTCTACAATTTTCGGATCCGATATATCACCAACTATCACATTAAGATTTTTATTTTTTTCATTTGCAATTTTTGCTCTTTCGGGATCAATCTCAACTCCGGTTACTTCAAAACCTAGTTCACTTAATCTATCCATTAAACCGGCTTCGGCACAGCCTACTTCTAAAACTTTTAGATTTTGAAAGTTTTTAATATGCTTTTTAAAAAATGGAATTAGATAATTATCAGTATGATCTCTCTGTTCGTAGAAATGTTGTTCTGGCATATGATCCGAATTTAATATGATTCAATATTAGTTAACTGAAATAATTTACTCAACAAAATTATAATAATAATCTCTATTTGGTAATTATTTAATTATTTTTTAGAATTGCAGTCTTTGTAAATTAGGAAGTATTAATTTGCCCGAAGGTGAAAAAAATATCACCGTCAATAGGAAAGCACGGCACGAATATCATTTGCTTGATGTTTTCGAAGCAGGAATAGTTCTTGTCGGAACCGAAGTTAAATCGTGTAGGGAAAATAAAGCCAGTTTGGTTGATAGTTACGCTCTCGTTAAAAATGGTGAAGTTTGGCTTATTAATGCACATATTAACGCGTACAATTTCGGAAATATTAATAACCACGAACCAACACGTGACAGAAAGCTTCTTCTTAATAAGAGCGAGATAAGAAAGCTTTCGAACAAAATGAAGGATCAAGGATTAACTTCAATCCCGTTGAGACTATATTTCTCAAAAGGTAAAGTAAAAGTTGAACTTGCTATTGCAAAAGGGAAAAAGCTTTATGATAAACGCCAAGATATTGCAAAACGTGATATGAAGCGTGATCTAGAGAGAAAGTTTAAGTAAATAATAAAATTATATTAGAGGAATAATATTGAGCAAAACAAAGTTCCCGTCAGTTTCCGAACAACTTCAATTAATACGACGAGGTGCCTCGGAAATTATCCCGGAAGAAGAACTCGAACGAAAGCTTGAAAAATCCATAAAAGAAAACAAACCGTTAAACATCAAACTTGGGTGTGATCCAACGAGACCTGACCTCCATCTTGGGCATTCTGTTGTTCTCAGGAAGTTAGCACAATTTCAACATTTAGGCCACCAGGCCATACTGATCATCGGAGATTTCACTGCTATGATTGGAGATCCAAGCGGACGAAACTCAACAAGACCGCCGTTGAGTTTCGAAGAAGCAAGAGAAAATGCAAAATCTTATTGGGAACAAGCTGCAAAAATTCTTGATCGCTCAAAGACAAAAATTTTATACAATTCGGATTGGCTCGGTAATATGAAATTTGAGGATGTAATTAAACTTGCCTCAAAATATACGGTTGCGCGTATGCTTGAACGAGACGATTTTACTAAAAGATACAAATCCGGAATTCCGATTAACATTCATGAAATTCTGTATCCCTTAGCTCAAGCAATGGATTCTGTTGCTATCAAGAGCGATGTTGAACTCGGCGGAACCGATCAAAAGTTTAATTTGCTTGTGGGACGCGATATTCAACGCGAGCACGGAATGGAACCCCAGGTAATTCTTACTCTTCCTCTCCTTGTTGGTACAGACGGCACAGAAAAAATGAGCAAGTCATACAATAACTATATTGGTATAGATGATACACCGCAAGAAATATTCGGCAAATGTCTTTCGATTCCTGACGACATAATTTATACTTATTACGAACTTACAACCGATGTTTCAAGAATAGACTTGAAAACTATTAAAGATCAGCTAAGCGACGGTAAGACAAATCCGAGAGATATTAAACGTGCGCTTGCACGTAAGTTGGTTGAGATGTATCACTCAAAAGCAGCTGCAGAAGCCGCACAATCCGAATTTGACAAAATATTTATAAACAAAGGTGTTCCCGATGATATGCAGGAATACAAACCGGATCAACAAGAAATGGGAATAATTGACTTAATCGTAAAAGTAAATTTTGCACCGAGTAACGGCGAGGCAAGAAGATTGATCGCTCAAGGCGGGGTTACAATTGATGGAGAAAAAATAACTGATTTCAAAGAAATCGTTGAGTTTGATAAAGAAAAAATATTAAAAGTTGGAAAAAGAAAATTTATTAAGTTATTAAGCAACTAATTTGGGAGGAACCAAAATGTACGTTCCTAAAAAAATATTCTTTACAAAAGGGGTAGGTCATCACAAAGAATATCTTGCCTCATTTGAGCTTGCTTTAAGAAGCGCAAGAATCGAAAAGTATAATCTCGTAACGGTGAGCAGTATTTATCCGGTTGGGTGCAAAAGAGTTACGATAGACAAAGGCTTGGAAGAGTTAAGTCCAGGTCAAATCGTTCACTGCGTGATGGCAAGAAACGCGACAAACGAACCGAACCGTTTAATAGCATCTTCAATTGGAGTAGCGATTCCGAAAGACAAAACAATGTACGGTTATCTCTCCGAGCATCACCCTTTCGGGGAAACAGAAAAAGTATCCGGCGAATACGCGGAAGATCTAGCTGCTTCAATGCTGGCTACAACTTTGGGAATTGACTTTGATCCCGAAAAAGCTTGGAACGAAAGAGAACAGGTCTTTAAGATGAGTGGAAGAATTGTTAATACTTTTAACGTGACCCAATCAGCTAGAGGGAATAAGGAAGGTTTGTGGACGACAGTGATTTCATGTGCGATTTTATTGGCTTAAGCTCCGTTTGTTTTTAAGTCCGATTGAATGAATAATAATTGCCGCAAGCAATCCAAAAATCATGGGCTCAATTTCGGAAAACAAATAATTATCAAAGCCGGACCTCAATAGTGCAGCTGTTGCGGAAACTAAAGAGCCGGCTAGTATTTCGATAAGGGCAATTTTGCCGCTTACCCTCAACTTCTCAAAATATGCTCCAAATACAAGAAAGATCATTCCGGGAATACAAATACTTCCGAATACATACCACATCTGAACTATTGAATCGAAAAGTGAAGCAAGCAAAAGTGAGATGAAGATGGTTATTGCAAGCCCAATTCTTGTGAAAAAGACTGAATCTTTTTTAATTGATAATTGATTTAGAAAATCACGGCTAATAGTAGTGGCACTTAAAAACATATAACTATTCAATGTTGATAAGATAGTTGCAAGTAAAGCCGCGAAGAAAATCCCCTTCAGTCCGTTGCCGAGAATTTTATCGGCAAGCAGAGGATATGCCATCACCGGATTTTCAACTTCTACAAGTATTGCTCTTGAAAACAAACCAGTTGAAGTCGTCAAAAAGTCGAAACAGATCCATAGGATAATAGAGATTAGAATTCCATACTTCGCAACATTATCTGATTTTGCCGAATATGAACGTTGATGAAACCCAGGATCTGTAAAAGTCCACATCGCTATTAAAAACCAAACAGTTATATAAAGCGGCGACATACCGCCTGTAAGTATTAGGTGTTCTTGAGGGACATTTGCTTCTATGAAATTCAACCCGCCGAAATCCAAAAAGCCGATTAAAACAATTACAATAAACCCCGCGAACATTATGAAAAATTGAAATGCATCAGTGAAGAGGTTTGCTCTGTATCCTCCTTTGAAGAGATAAATCGTAGATACAATCAAAGCAACAATCATCGAATAGAATATCGAAATGCCGAAGATAACCGAAGTTAAATAAGCAAGCATCAACAGATAGGGAGCTGGTGAAACAAGAATCATTACCAGTACTGCAGAGATCATCCCAACCTTTCTGCCGTATGTTTCCGTCAATTTTTCTGGCAGAGTAAAAAGTGATGCTTTACGGATTTTAGCAGCAAATAATAGGGCGAAAATCGCAGCAAAAAAATAATAGGGTAATCCTTGAGTGAACCAGCTTACTATTCCATAACGAAATGTAAACTCCCCTACTCCCAAAACCCCGCCGTACCAAGTCGCGACGTTCGTAAAAACAAACAATAACATTCCCACTTTTCTGCCGGAAAGCAAAAATGAATCGGCATCATATTTTGAATTTCTCGAACTCAATAATCCTATAACGATCACGATAACAAAAAAGAGGACAATAATTACAATATCAGCGAGGCTAAACGATACCATACTTAATCACATTTTTGAATTTGCGGATAACAAAAACATATCCGTTCCTTATTTTTAAATCAACTTCCTTGTTAGCAGCAACATTACTTGTGCTTTCATTTTTTCCGAAGACCAATCTTTTATTTTTCATAGCATATTTTAATCCGGTTCCGGTTATAGTACATTTTTCACCAAAACCATAAAGTGAAATTATCTCATTTTTTTCGACAGGTAGTTTAACATTTGAATTATAACAGGAAAGTATATTCTCCTCATGAAGGATGTGAATTCTTATCTTCTGGAAAAATTTAATTACGATTCCCAAATTGCAAATCATATGGTCCAATCTATCGCCTGTTGCACCCACCAACATAACTTCTCTGAACTTCTTCCCCATCGCATATTTCAAACATTTTTCGACATCTGTATCGTTCTGTCGATGTAATCGAATGATTTCGACATCACTAAAATGTTTTAGTGTCTCAGTCGAAACCGAATCAAGATCACCAATAATAACATCCGGTTTTATGTGCATTTTTTTAGCTGCCTCAGCTCCGCCGTCAGCACAGATAATGAAGTTATAACCAAGCGAGATTAATTTATTAATTTTCTGCTTAGAAGGTTTCGTACCGTTAGCAATAATTAAACAGCGCTTCATTTATAATCCTAATCTAATTCCGAAAAGAAAATTTCTTTCTGCTCCCGGGAAAAACTCCTTCCCTATTCCGTAGGATGCGTAAAGATTGTCAAATAAGTTATTAACTTCGGCAAATAATTTTATTTTTCTAAATAACGGATTCAGTTCAAATTCATATGATGCAAAAAATTTCATTATAAAATATGCATCAACTAAGTTGTCGCTGTAATCAAAAATTCCCGGGTATGATTGAAGTAATTCGTTAAGCATTTCAGAATAATTATCTGTATAAAAATCGCCGACAAACTTTGCGGATAAGATAGCAGTGATATTTCCGTTATAATATTTTATCATACTGTTAAAGATAAACTCCGGGAAACCGCTGATTGAATTGTCGGTGAGATTAATTTCAATCGTTTCATCATTATAATTTACAAATGTATTTCCTTCCTTTACATAATTTTTACTGTATGAAGCATTCATAACTACTTCGATCTCATTTATTGGTTTGTATATTAACAAAGCTTCGATTCCGGAGTGAATTGTGTTTGCTATATTCCCGGTGATAGGTTGTCCGAACCTATCGACTTGACCGCGTTTAACAATTTCATCGGAGAAATTCATATAGTAAAAATTGAGAGACGTAATCAATTTTTTGTCGTTGAGGATTAGTCCTAAATCGAAACTGCTCATTGTTTCAGGTTTTACGAGAGGATTATTGAAATCATATTTACCGTTTGATAAAATTTCAAATTGTGGTATTGCTCCCCCGCTTGATTCAGCAGCGTCGTAGTACATTTTTAACCGCGGCTCACGAGTGACTCTTGCAAATGAAAAGTAAGTAGTAAGAAACTCGTTGATCTTATAATTAATTCCAAATCTCGGGTTTAAATAGATATCATCGATTTCAAACTCATTATTCAAGTACTTTTCATTTTCGATTTTGTATTTATGATAAGCAATTTGAAGTTCTCCCAACAAAGTGATTCTATGGGACAATTCAAAAGTTTCGTTTACAAATGCGTTTAAAATATCCTTTCCGCCTTCGTAGTAATAATACCGGTGATCCTTTACCAATCCTTGAGGTAAATTTTCGCCGTAACCTATGCTTCCCCAGTGAATTGAATTATGTTTTCTAAATTCCGCACCGATAATTAAACGACCTTTTTCGTGATTCCAACTTATTCGCGGAATAAATCCCCATTGTTTATTCTCGACCATAGCACGAATTAAAACATTACCGGGATTACTTTCGGGATTAAATCCGTACTGGCTTGTCAATCTAAGATAACTTGTATCAGCCCAAGATCCATCGTAATCGAAAAAACCTTCCCCAAGAATTAAGAACAGTGCGGAATTTAATTTTAATGATTCGCTAAGTTGAATTTCATTCAACAATTCAAAATGCGGCTGAAAGAAATTTTCTATTTCATCTGGTCTTCTTTCGGCTGTATAAGTGTACTTTCCGTTTTCGTCTTCCCAATAGGAATAATTTTTCCTCCTCTCCTCTTTATCTTTTATTACCCATTTGGGAAGACCGTTATAAACAAGTCCGTCAGCAACAGGTCCGCCGAATAAATTTATTTGAGTTGTAATTTTTTTATCAAATCGTACTGCACTCAAGTTGTACGATTTGAAATCAACCCAACTGTTGTTTCTATAACCTGATGAAAGAATGCTTGATAAATTTGCGCTTATCGAATATTTGTTTTCAATTAAACCGCTTGAAAGTGATACGCCGTATTTTCTTGTGTTGTAACTTCCGGCTGATGCAAAAGCTTCGTATTTTGATGCATCAGAATATGTTGATGTAATAAGATTGATTGAACCCCCAATTGCCGGATAACCTGCAACCCCTGAACCAGCTCCTCTCTGCACTTGAACAAACTCGGTATTCTCAAGCAGATCAGGCATATCCAGCCAATACACATTATGATCCTCCGGTTCGTTTTGCGGAATTCCGTTTATCGATACAGAAATTCTTCGTTGATCGAACCCTCTAATACTAATATAATTATATCCAATACCGTTCCCGCTTTCTGAGTAAAATGTTGTCGATGGCAAATAGCTTAAATATTCCGGTATGTCCTGTAATGTATAATCGCGTTTGATCTCCTCTCTCGTTATTTTTGAGAAGGTTACTGGAGTTTTACCGATTTCTCCTATTCCCGCTTCAATTAGAACTGTTTGGGATGAAATAACTTTGCGTTCTAATCTTATTATTAACTCCTTATCAAAATCAATTTCCTTCAGTGGGAATTCGTAAGTTTTATAACTGATATATGAAATTTGCAGTACTGCATTTAAAACATTTGAAATAGAAAGATAAAATTTTCCTTCACGATCGGTTGTTGTCCCAGAATCAGTTCCCTTAACAACAACATTTGCTAAAAATAATGGCTCTGAGGTATCCTCAGTGATGACAATACCTCTGAGTAATTTGGTTTGCCCAATTATTGAACTTATGGTGAAAAGTGCGAGAATAATTAATCTTTTCATTTTAAACTCCAATTGTTTTTAAAATAAAAAAGCCGTTAAAGAAAACGGCGATAATTATTCTCTCCGTTTTCCTACGCTGGCATTACCCAGATCAGGTTCAAAGGGTGTGATCTCAGTCTACAATTTTTGGTAGACACCCCTAACGACTTTATATATGCAAACTACAAAGAACTTTCGGTTAATTCAAAATTTTTAACTCTTGTCCCGGTTTTACTTTATCGTTCTTCAATTCATTCCACTCCATAATATTAATAACGCGAGTGTTATACTTTCTAGCAATAAGCCAGAGCGATTCACCTTCTTTGACAATGTGAACTTTATTGCCGGTGCCATGATTAACAACTAAAGCCTTTTGCTCTGTCTCGGTTTCCTCATTTACTCTGCTCTCATCAATGAACAACACTAATTCCTGTCCGGCAATAATTCGGCTGCCTGTGATATTGTTCCACTTCCTTATGCTGTCGGATCTGACTTTGTATTTCAGTGAAATGTGACCGATTGTGTCATTCGGCTTCACTTTATAGACAATTTGTTTTAAATCACTATTTTGTTTTGGTTCAGAAATTGTTTTTTGCGTTTCTGTCTGTGGTGTAATTTTAGAATAAATTTTCAGTGTTTCACCCGCAGTAATTCTGCTTGTTGAGAGATTGTTCCATCGTTGAATATCACTTACAGAAACTTTATGTGATTCAGCTATTTGACTTATAGTATCCCCGGTTTTAATAACATAATCAATTCCGCCGTCACCATTTTGTTCCGTGTAATAATCTTGTGAAGTCTCTGACTGAACTCCATGAATAGATAATACCTGACCAGCATTTATTCGATTCGAATTCAGATTATTCCATTTCCTAATTTGGGCAATTGTTACATCAAATTTTTCAGAAATTCCTCCTAATGTATCGCCGCGTTTAACCACATATTTTCCATCCTTCGAAATTTCAGAATGGTTGGAAGAAGTAAGTGCAGACTTACTTCCCGACCAAATTTTTAATTTTTTACCTGCAATAATTTTGTTGCTTCGAAGATTATTCCAATCTTTCAGATCGCTTACTTTAACACCGTATTTGAAAGCAACAGTGGAAAGAGATTCACCATTTCTTATCCGATGCGAGATCCATTCACCGTTTGGGTCACCTTGGATAATTCCGATTCGCTGAGTTTTTGATAGACTATCAATCGATGCATAATAGTTCACTTGATCCGAATCAACATAGATATCGAGTTTTTGCCCCACGTGGATTGTCGTTGTATATGGAAGATTATTCCAGTTTCTCAAATCCGAAACCCTCACATCGAAAAGTTCTGCAATATCGACTAAATTATCTCCACTTTTAACCGAGTAGTTAACCAATGATTTATCTTCAGGAATAATTACTTCGGTTGAATCAGTTATGGAATGTTCATAGAGTTTGAGAAATTTATCCTTGTCCTCAATTTCGTTTACGACCATACTATAAGGTGCTTCAGTATCGGTTGCGTAAAGAACTTCATCAATTGCTGGTGCTTCGTCAACATCAACGGTGAAAGATGATTCTTTGAATCCAGATATCGGGATTTTCATTTTAACTCCAGGATAAATCATCGAATTAACCGAAATGTTATTCACTTTGGCAAGTTGACTTAATTTCACACCGTACTTGTAACCGATATGAGAGAGTGTTTCACCTTTTTTCACTGTATGAATTACATACTGAAGTTTAGCCTCATCCGGAACTGCTGCTAAATTTTTAACAAAAATATCGTAAGAAACACTAGGGATTTTTAATGGATAACCACCGCTATAATTAGGAGGAGTGTGATGCTGGGTCAATTCAGGGTTCATTTCCTTCAGTAATTCGACATCAATTCCCGCACATTTTGCAAGCACTTTAAGATCGATTGCCTCTTCAACATTATAAATTTTGTAATCAAACTCCTTGTAATACTGAATGTCATAAAAACCATAGTCTTCTGCTGCACGCGAAGCAATTAAGGTAACAGCAATGTATTGAGGAACATAATTTCTAGTTTCACGAGGCAGATATTGACGGATATTCCAGAAATCGCTTGAACCCGATCTATTTATCGCCCTTCGTACTCTTCCTTCACCGCTGTTGTATGCGGCAAGTGCCAAGTACCAATCTCCAAGGGATAAATAAAGATCCCTTAGATGACGCGCTGCTGCTCGAGTTGCTTTTTCCGGGTCTCGTCTTTCATCAACATAATAATCAACTTTTAAATCGTATATAATTCCGGTTCCCTTAACAAACTGCCACATCCCCACGGCTTTTGCCCAGGATCTGGCATGAGGATTTAAACCGGATTCGGGCATACTCAAAAAAATTAATTGCTGAGGGACATTTTCCTCTTTGAAAATTCTTGCCATCATAGGGAAATATCTTCCTGAGCGCATCAGCCAGATTTCCATCTGTTTTCTTCCGCGTCCGGTAAAATATTCTATATACTTTTCAACATATGAATTTACTTCAAGCGGGAAATCTCCAATAACTATCACATCCGAGATTTCGGAGCTTGAATCAGAATCTATCATTTCATCTTCTAAAGAAAGATCTTGAAGGTTTTTATTCATCCATTCTTCAAGGGCAAGAACTGAAACATTTTCCGGCAGTGTTTCGTAAGTAGCAAGCAACTCTTGAAAATCTGCTACTACTGCTGTTTCTAATTCCATGAAAGCAGTATTTTCCTCAACCCCAGGATATGAACTCAAGTCATTTATTATTTGAAGAGCTTTTTCGAATTCGTTAAGTGATTTTATCTTAAAACCAAGCTTCCTTTGATAAAGAGCATCAACATATTTTTGACGAGCTTCTTCTAATCTCTCATTTACAATAACCGAGGATGAAATTACTGCGGATGAATCTTGCTCTGAAACTTGTTCGGTTTTTTCTGATGTAGTCTGAAAAACAGCACAACCGCTGAAGAAGATAAATAATAAAAAAGACGTAATCTTTTTATATGGAATATGCAAGTAACCCCCGTTAAAATTTACTCTTAAAATTTATTATGTTACGTAGCTTTTATCAAGTGTTTTCTCAAGAAAACTTCTTAAATCTTTTAATTAGTATAACTTAACGAAAATTAAGTTTTCTTGGTAGATTTATATTTTTCGCGGAAATTATTCTAGTTATATAAATGATTAAAGGTTTTTTATATAAAAATCGACATTTTCCAGATTAAACTTGACTTTTATATGCCAAAATAAAAAGGTACTTTTGTCTTAATAAGATAATATTTTTATACAAGATCTAAATATGATTTTTCGATTTCTAATTTTAGCAAATTTCCTGCTAACATTTATTATTAAAAACAACATTCAAGCTCAGGCTGAAATTGACCCGAATCTGCTGAGTGTATACATTGAATGTGATGAATGTGATTTAAATTTTATTCGCAAGGAAATTAATTTCGTCAATTTTGTTCGTGACAGAAACGACGCAGATGTTCATATCCAGTCAAACGATGCCGATACCGGCGGGGGCGGAGAAAGAATTACTTTTACTTTTTATGGGATGAAAATTTTTAAAGGAAAATCCGATACATTATTTTCGAATATAAGTGCTCACGACACCCAAGAAAAAAAAAGAATAAAGCTTCTTAGGACTATTAAATTAGGGCTTATCCCCTTCGTAGTAAAAACAGATGCAGCTAATGAAATTGATATTGTTTTCAGTGGGAACTATGAGACGAAATTGGTTCAAGAGGATCCGTGGAATCACTGGGTGTTTCGAACGAGTTTAAGCAGTGATGTCGATGGAGAAAAACTCTCAAACTCTTTCGATATTAATACTTCTTTAACAGCAACCAGGATTACAGAGGATTGGAAGTTAAGAATTGCATACAGCAATAATTATCACGAACAAAATTTCAAATACAATAACCAAGATATAACAAATGTTTCAAGAAGTCATACTTCATTTAACCATATTATAAAATCCATTGACGAACATTGGTCCATCGGAGCTTGGGTTTATATTCACTCTTCCACCTATGAGAATATAAAATTCAAAACATCGATAGCACCTGCGGTTGAATTTAATGTGTTCCCCTATTCGGATTTTAATTCGAAACAGCTAAGACTCAATGTTTATGTCTGGAACAAATTTCACAACTATTATGAAGAAACAATTTATTTCAGAACTCAAGAATATCTTACTGAAACTGAATTAAGTGCGACTTTCGATTACATTCGTCCTTGGGGCGCAGCAAGTATTTCCGCTTCAGCGTCAACTCATTTGCAAAAATTGGAAAAAAATAGATTTAGATTTTCGGGAAAGATTTCTTTCCAATTAGTGAAGGGATTGACCTTCGATCTGAATGGTGGTTATTCGGCAATTCACGATCAATTAAGTATTCCAAGAAGCGAAGCCTCTTTGGAAGATGTACTGCTTGAACAACGCGAACTTGAAACCGACTACGATTACTGGGGTTCTTTCGGAGTTTCATTTACATTCGGATCAATTTACAATAATATAGTCAATCCCCGATTTGGCGATTAATTTTTTATTTAACAATAACGCATTGTTTTAGCAAAAGTAAAAATTCCGGACTCATCCAATTCATATTCGTGCTTTGATTGTTGTTGCTGCAGGATTGTTGTCTCACAAAAACTAATTTTTCGTCAGGAAATACGACTGTCATCTGACCAAAATCACCCATTGCCGCAAAGTTGTTGTTTGATTTGTCAAGCCACCATAGATATCCGTAGTGTTTGGATATGCTGCCTGGGGAGACAGATTTTTTCACCCAATTCTCCGAAAGAATTTGCGAACCTTTATACATTCCCTCATTCAACATCAGAATTCCAATTTTGAGAGCGTCTTCAACAGTTGTTGATGTACCTCCGAAAACAATAAAGTTACCTGCTTCATCTTGATAGAGGTATGATGAATCCATCTCCAACGGCTTGAACAAGTATTTTTTGAAAGCTTCTTGTGCGTTCAAACCTGATACTCGCTCAATGATGAGTCCTAAAAGCTGCACTCCTTCGTTCGAATATGACCATTGAGTTCCCGGGGTTGTATCTAAATCCAAGTTAAGTACAAACTTGTTCATATCCTTTTGAGCAAGGATTGACTGCGGTGCAGGTTTTTTTAGTAAGCCCGAAGTCATCGTTAATAAATTCTCCACCGTAACACTGCTGTCACAACCCGATTTCCATTCCGGCAGATAATTACAGACAGGATCATCGATATTTATTAACCCTCTGTCAACAAGAGCACCAACGACTAATCCAGTCCAGGATTTAACCATAGAAGCTGTATTCATTTTCTGATCACAATTAGGATCTTTCCACTTCAGCAGATCTTTTTCATCATGATAAAGGAGTACTGCATTTGCTCCTGTTGATTGGCAAAATTGAAGCACTGAATCTACCTTTGTTTGATCGACTCGGTATTTCTGCGCCTTGTAAGAAGAAATAAAGAGTAAGAAGATAAATAGAATAAGAAGCTTTTTCGAAAATTTGTACATGACATCCTCAAAATTAATTTACTACTCAGAAGATGTCTGAATTATTAAAATGTTGCTTAGAAAATTCTATTATTTTTTTGCCGGATTTGGAGATAAACAGAAAGTCAATTCGCCCCCGTTAATTATTTCGGAATGAGTAATATAATTACGGGTCAATTCTTCTCCGTTTAAAATAATTTTTTCGACATATATATTTTCTCGGCTTTGATTGATAGTTTTGACCGTAAAAGTCTTTCCGTTTTCTAAATTTATTTTGCCTTGAACAACGGAGGGACTTCCAAACCAGTATTTATCATCACCCGGGCAGACAGGATAAAAACCTAATGAACTAAAAATGTACCAAGCCGACATCTGACCTGCATCATCATTTCCGCACAAACCATCTTCCCCCGAACCGTACATTTCATCAATGATCATTCTAACTTTTTCTTGTGTCTTCCAAGGTTGACTCGTCCAATTATATAAATAAGGTATGTGATGACCCGGCTCATTACCGTGAACATAATTACCTATAATTCCGTCTCGAGTAATATCTTCTGTTTCCGCGAAATATTTATCATCAAGTTCCATAGTAAAAAGTGAATCGAGTCTTTCCATAAATTTTTCTTCGCCGCCTAAAAGTTCCATCAATCCGGTTATATCGTGTGGAACAAAAAGACTGTAAGTCCACGCATTTCCCTCTATAAAACCTTGACCGTGAGTATCAAGGGGATCAAAATCCTCTTTCCAACTCCCATCCGAAAGTTTTGGTCTCGCAAATCGAATATCCTCATCGAATACGTTCTTATAATTCTTAGCTCGCTTTGAATAAATCTTGCTTATATCTTTTTTACCCAAGTGTTCAGCAAGTTTGGAAATAGTCCAATCGTCATATGCAAACTCAAGAGTCTTCGAAACGGATGATCCTGTTTTATCTTCAGGTACAAATCCACTATCGACATAGAAACCTAACTCGTCATAGTAAGAAAGATTCGATGAATTTATGCATGCTTCCAATGCCAAAACCGGATTTATATCAGCTGCATCTTTGATTATTGCATCGACTATGACCGGAACCGAATGATATCCAATCATACACCAGTTCTCATTTGCGTAATGGCTCCATACAGGAAGCATTTTATGCACACTTTGTTCATAATGTACCAACATCGATTTTATCATATCTTCATTACGCTTCTGTTGTATTACATTGTACAGCGGATGAAGCGCACGAAATGTATCCCACAATGAAAAGATCGAGTAGTTTGTAAAACTTTCCGAGTTATGAATATTTTGATCAAGACCTCTGTAGCTGCCGTCAACATCCTCGTAAATAATAGGACTTAACATGGTGTGATAAAGTGCGGAATAAAAAGTTATCTTATCATCGTTGGTTAAAGATTCGACTTTCATTTTTGATAACTCGTTGTTCCATTTTTTCTGAGTTTCATTTTTCACTTTATCGAAATTCCAGTGTGGAATTTCCGCATTAAGATTCTTCATCGCACCGGCTGTGCCTACTGGTGATAATGCTGTCCTCACTAAAATTTCTTCACCCGGATCTGTCTGGAATGAGAAATAAGCACGAATTTCTTTACCTGTCATTTCAGGAAAATTTTGGGATTCTTTAAATCGTCTGTAAAATCCGGAGTACTTTACTTCATCATATCTTTTATAACCATAATTTTGAAAAGGTTTTGAGAACTGAATAGCGAAATAGACGAATCTGGTTCTTGCCCAACCACTTGTTTGTCTCCATCCTGTAATTGTAGAATCGTTTTCTATCCGGATAAATGTCCAAATGTTTTTTCCTTCATAACCGTAGATATTATAGATCATATCCAGAATGATGTTCACATCACCACCCTTGAGAAATGTATATCGGTGAAATCCTGCTCTCTCGGTAGCTGTCAATTCGGCTTTAATTTGATAATCGTTAAGCAGAACACTATAGTAACCGGGCTCTGCAGATTCTGTAGCATGGCTGAATTTAGAATTAAAGCCGGTCACTGTTTTATCTGTTGTTCCTGGTTCGAGATTAAGTCCGCCTGTTGTCGGCATAATTAATATATCCCCCAAATCGGAATGACCCGTACCGCTGAAATGAGTGTGAGAAAATCCGAAAATCGTGGAATCCTCGTATTGATAACCTGCGCAATATCTATACGTATCTTTGTTATAACTACCGTCCTCCAAATACATTGGCTGAATATTAGTTTCGGGGCTTACCTGCACCATCCCGAACGGAGCAGCAGCTCCGGGGAAAGTGTGACCCATATTTTTCGTGCCGATGAACGGATTGACATATTGAACATAATTTTCAGTATCCATTTTATTCTGAAACTGTGCTAACACTTGAAAGTACATAACCGTAAACAACAATAAAACTGATATTAAATTTTTCATTTTTACCCAAAGTAGTTGCTCATAAAAATAAAAAGATTTACCACATAAAAGAAAACCCGGAAGAAACAAATCAACCGGGTTTTATAGAAATAAAATTACGAGTAATCTACTTTCGCCATTCGGGAATTCTTCCCGGTGTATAAGGTGCACCGGTTTTCTCTAACTTCGATTCGATAATTTTTATGTTGTTGTCAATTACTTTTAGTTCAGTCAGAAGTTCATCAGATTGAGCGGCGGCAACTTCGTAAGATCTGATATATGTATCTGTAGGTGCTGCCGTTGTAGACCAAAGACCGTAAGTGATTAAATCTAATCTTCCTTTAACTGCAGTCGGAACGCCTCCGTCATAATAAGATCTCAAATTGTCCCCGTTCAACTTTCTGTTGAAAGCATCAAGTGATTTTTCAATGGTCAATAATTCATTATAAATCTCGTTAGGTGCTTCAGCAGTTTCTATCACAGCCTTTTTAAGATAATTCATTTTTTTGCTTAGTTCTTTTCTATGTGCATCGGCTCCGGCAACTACCCTCGTCAGTTCTGCCACTTTTTTATTGAATTCATCAAGTGAAGCTTTATCGTCTGCCGGAAGAATTGTAAGGTTCAGAGGTTTGCAGACAAATTCCTGCGGCGGAACAATTTCTGTAAATTCACCATCAACAAATTTTGTAAGCGATACTTTATATTTTCCCGGAACCGCCATATAACCTCTATCAGGATCGTTCCATGGAATTGAATCATCGAAAGGTTTCAACGATATCGGCTGCGGAACTCCATAACGGAAATCCCAAACAATTCGATTCACTCCTTTTGAAATCCCGGTTTGGATTTTTCTTACAATGTTATCATTCATATCCATAATTGTAAACAGCAAATAAGGCTCGGGTTCTTCAGCTTCTTTTCTTAACGTTTCATAATCAGGAAATTTTATATCTCTCTCTTTACTTCTTGCAACTTTTTCTTCTGCAATCCTCTTTTCTTTAAGAGATTTTATTTCATCCTTGATGTAATAAGTAAATACTACCCCAACCGGAGGATTCTTTGCTGTGAAAAAACTTGCACCCATAAATCCAACCCCTCTAAAACCGAACGGATCCGATTCAACAAACATCAATCCATCTTTTATAGGAAAAATGTGTGCATCTTTGTTTAGGTTCTCTTTCGTCAGATATCTCAGCGGAGAATAATCATCTAAGATATAAACGCCGCGTCCAAAGGTTGAAACCACCAGATCGTTTTCTTCACGCTGGATTTCGAGATCCATCGTTATCATTTTTGGAATACCAGTTTTCAGTCTTATCCATTCTTTTCCACCATCATTTGTGAAGAAGACTCCGTGCTGAGTTCCCACAAAAAGAAGATTTTTATTAATGTGATCCTCGGCCAAAACATACGTGCTCCCGCGTTCTGGTAGATTACCGTTATGAAGAAACCAATTTTTGCCTCCATCGGTGGTTTTAAGAATATAGGGTTTATAATCACCGTCATGAAAATTATGTGTTGCTGCGTATGCAGTATTTCTATCGTGAAAACTTGCTTGAATATTGTGAATTCTGGCATATTCCGGAAAATCATTCGGCAGATTCGATTTGTTCCACGTTTTCCCCATATCCTCGGTAAAATAAATTAAGCCATCACCAGAACCGGTGAAGAGCAAATTTTCATCTAATGGCGACTCAGCAATTGTTACAATTTGTGCCATGCTCCCCTTTGATGCAAGGTCATCCTTGCTCCAGCTTCTGCCCATAAGTTTCATCATATTTTCCGGTACACCTCGTGTCAGATCAGGACTGATTTCTTTCCACGTGCTCCCCATATCTTCGGTCATCATCAACTTATTTCCACCGAAATACAACCGTTTGTTATCGTGCATTGAGAGTAAAATTGCAGCGTCCCAATCAAACCTGTATGCGGTGTCGGCAAAATCCTGCGGTTTAATATAAAGCCGTTCTCCGCTTCTTTTATCGTACCGGTATAAACCACCAAATTGATATTGTGAATAAACAATATTTGGATCTTTCCAATCTACTTGTGTTTCAAAACCGTCACCGCTGACCGTAAAATACCAATCTTGATTTGTGATTCCGGCTGAGCTGATGGTTCTGGAGGGCCCCCCCAGACTATTATTATCTTGTGTCCCTATGTACACATTGTAAAAAGGTTTAGCATTATCCGGCGTCACTTTATAGACTTCGGTTATCGGTAGATTGCTTTTAAAATCCCAATTATTACCCAGATCGAATGATTCGTATAAACCGCCGTCACTTCCTACTAAAAGATGTTTCGGATTATCGGGATTTACCCACATGCAATGATTATCTACGTGTTTTGCATCTTCGCCAAGATTTTTCCAAGTTTTTCCTCCGTCAACCGACACTTGAAGAAATACATCCATGCTGTAAACACGATTTACATCCACGGGATCACAGTAAAGCCTTTGGAAATAAAAGGGATAGGATGATACGTAACTACTTTGTTTGCTCCAGCTTGCTCCCCTATCTTCGCTTTTATAAACACCTTTCTGTTCTTTTGATTCAATAATTGCATAAAGCACATCGGGATTTGCCGGTGATACTGCTAAACCGGTTCGTCCTATATCTTCAGTCGGTAGTCCATTTATAAGTTTATGCCAGTTTTTACCTGAATCTGTGCTGCGGTAAATGGCACTTTCGGGACCGCC
This sequence comes from Melioribacteraceae bacterium, assembly GCA_024103215.1. Classification (GTDB taxonomy): domain Bacteria; phylum Bacteroidota; class Ignavibacteria; order Ignavibacteriales; family Melioribacteraceae; genus JAGFIY01. Next base: position 21,990 of record JAGFIY010000026.1, read on the forward strand.
TGACACACCAGTATAAAGCTTTCTCATTCTTTGTTGTGCAACTGCATATACAATGTTTGAGTATCGCGGATCAACATAAACTTGGTAGCAACCGGTGTATTCACTTATTTTGAGCGAATGTTCCCAATTTTTACCACCATCGGTTGTCTTGAAAATTCCTCTTTCACCGCCGCTTCTTCTTAGCGGGCCCATTGCCGCAACGTAAACCACGTTTGGATCTTTGGGATCGATTGCAATTCCTCCAATATGTTCTGATTCTTTTAATCCTAAATTTTTCCAAGTTTTGCCGCCGTCCTCACTTTTGTAAACTCCATCACCATAACCTGAATTATTATGATTACTGCTTTCGCCTGTGCCGACCCAGATCACATTTGGGTTAGTTGGATCGATCCTGATTGACCCAATTGCATAAGAATCTTGATTGTCGAAAATTGGTGCGAAGGTTACTCCACTGTTTGTTGTCTTCCAAACCATTCCGTCCCCCACTCCCAAATAATATTCGGAATAATCAAACGGATTAACTGCGAGATCTCTTATTCTCCCTCCTGTAACTGCAGGACCAATACTTCTGAAACTTAAACCGGAAAGAGAAATGTTTTTCAATGAATCAGCTTCTTTCATGTCATTTCCGCTTTGAGCGTTAATGTTTAATAAAGCTAATAACAGAAGCGTTACTAAAGACGTTTTCATATATGATTCTCTATTAATTAATGAATTGATTTGATTTTGTTATCTATTTTGGTGGATAATTTATATGGCTTGAAAATAATCAATTAGTTCGACTTTTCAGAATAATGGAACATTCTTATTTCGGTACTATATTGTTTTTAAATAATTTTGACGGAAAATAAAACGAATATTAGTTCTGACGTATTAAGTACAACAAAGTTTTTAAAATAAAAAACCCGGCAAGATGCCGGGTTCAAATCCTTTAAGAATTTTTCAGATATTACTTCAACAACATCATTTTCTTTGTTGATTGGAAGTTATCTGTTTGGATTCTGTAAATGTAAGCGCCACTTGGTAAGTTGCTGGCGTTGAAATTAAATTCATATACACCGGCTTCCAATTTCTCGTTTACCAAAGTTGCAACTTCACTACCCAATATATCATATACCTTCAACGTTACAACATCTGCTTGAGGCAAGCTGAAGCTGATCTTAGTTGTCGGGTTAAATGGGTTCGGATAGTTTTGTGTTAATTCATATTTTGTTGGAATTACTTCGCCGAAGCTCAATGTCTGTAAGCCGGTTGTAACAAAATTACCGTTCTTCTCTAACATTGCACTCTTTTCGTCTAAAGTAATTTC